>CAZMZV010000050.1:0-12287 GCA_964570975.1 uncultured Methanotrichaceae archaeon
ACCATCCGTCGCTACCAGAACCGGGCCGTCGAAGCCGCGCAGGTGATCGAGGAGCTGATCGCTCTCGCCAAAGAGATGCGCGAGGCCGATCGCCGTGGCGAGGTGCTCGGTCTGTCCGAAGAAGAGCTGGCCTTCTACGATACGCTTGAGACCAACGACAGCGCCGTCAAGGTCCTTGGCGACGAAACGCTCCGAACGATCGCCCGCGAGCTTGTCGACGTGGTCCGCCGTAACGTTACCATCGACTGGAGTGAACGCGAGAACGTCCGCGCTAACCTTCGCCGGCTCGTCAAGCGCCTGCTACGTAAGCACGGCTACCCGCCGGAGAAGCAGGAGAAGGCAACGCAGATGATACTGGAACAGGCAGAGGTACTGTCAGCGGAATGGACAGTACATGAAAGGGGCGTTTAAAAACCAATCCCAGCGGGCGAATGATGTAAAGTCCAATTGGTCGGCAAGGAGTATGACCTACTTTTACTTCCAGGTTTCAGCATGGGAGTCTCGCTCTTTTTGCCTTTCCTCTTGTGTTTCCTCTTCTAACTCTTCCCAAGACACTATTACCACTTCCCTGGGCAAGGATGTGGAATGGGTGGAGAAGAAACTGAGGATAAAGGAGGGGTCCCATGAAAAAGAGAGGGAATCATGAGGGGACGATTTATAAGCACAAGCGGGGTGGTGTGGGCAGGTCACTTTGGGGTACAACCCCAAGACTGGGAAAATGGTCCGCAAGACCTTTTACGGCAAAACCAGGCAAGAGGTAGCGGAAAAGCTCACCCAAGGCCTTAAGAGAGTTCCAGTTGGGACTTTTGAAGCCCAGGGATAAAATGAGCCTTGCTCAATGGCTTGGCTTTTGGCTTGAGTTTTACATAAAGCCCACCCTACGGGCCACTACCTATGAGCGTTATGTGGGGTTGGTGAAAAATCACATCGTCCCCGCTCTAGGCGATGTTCTCCTGAGAAACTGCGTCCAGAAGAAATCCAATCCCTTTACCTCACAAAAGAAAAAGAAGGCCTTTCGAGGAGAAGTGTTCAAATCCTTCACGTGGTTCTCCACAGTGCCCTAAAGCAGACGGTGAGGCTGGGGCTATTTGCCCTATAACCCCTGCGAGAGGGTTCAACCACCAGGGAGGAGGAAAAGGAGATCCGCACCCCCACTAAAGCCAGAGCGTTTCCTCTCCTGTGCCAAAGGGCACCCTCTTTACCCCGCCTTCCTTATTTTGGCCACCACCGGCCTAAGAAGGGGAGAGCTTTTGGGGCTGAGGTTGGCAGGAGGTAGACCTTGAGCGGGGGACCATCACGGCCGATCAGAGCCTGGTAAGCCTCAATCGGGGAATAACCTTTCAAGAGCCCAAAAGCAAGGCTGGGGAAAGGACTATCCCCTTGCTCCCTGAGGCAGTAAAGGCCTTGATGGAATGGCGAAAGAGGTGGCTTGAGGAAAGAATGAGATTGGGTTGGCCAGAAACGGACTTGGTTTTCCCCTCCGAGGTCCACACCCCCCATTTACCCCCGCGACTTCCTCCGGGTCTCTCACGAAGTCCTCAAAAGGGCCAACCTCTCCGGGGTCACCATCCACTCCTTGAGGCACACCTATGCCACAATGCTTCTAACTGCCGGAGAACACCCCAAAGTGGTCCAAGAATTGTTGGGACATTCCTCTATCACCATGACCCTCGATACCTATTCAAAGGTTATGCCAGGACTAAAAGAGCGGGCAATGGAGAAACTGGGGGGAATTTTACGAGGCGTTCTCCATGTTGAGGAATAGTTTCCAATTGCAGTACTATTGCAGTACTCAGGGGTTTTCAAGGGTAAGCCATTGGCTGAAAGCCTAAAAAATCTGGCAGGCCCGGCAGGATTCGAACCTGCACCCCCGGATTTGGAACTCGAGGATTCATTAGCTATGGATATTAGAGACTATTCCGTGAATCGAGCCCACAACCCAGCATCTCATATGAATGACAACAAGTGACACTGTTAAGAAAGCTAATATGGTTCTTAGACTTCCTCGTAGCCGGTGCGCCTCTCAGCCACCGAGAAACTCTTTTATAGAAGATCAAATACTGTGATCCTGCGATAGTGGAGGCGAGAGTATGGCTGCATTAAGTGGAGTACCGATAATTATACTGAAGGAGGGCACCCAGAGGGAGACGGGCAGGGAGGCCATAGAGAACAATATAATGGCTGCGCGTGCGGTCGCAAATGCTGTGAAGACAACCCTTGGCCCCAAGGGCATGGATAAGCTTCTAGTTGATGCTCTGGGGGATGTCACAATAACAAATGATGGCGTTACGATACTGAAGGAGATGGAGGTGCAGCATCCAGCTGCAAAGATGGTTGTGGAGGCTGCCAAGACACAGGATAAAGAGGTCGGCGATGGCACCACGACTGTGGCAATACTCACGGGCGAGCTTTTGAAGAACGCGAAGGAGCTCATGGAGAAGGGGCTGCATCCCACGGTTATCGCCAGAGGTTACAGTCTAGCAGCTAGAAAGGCGGTGGAGATACTCAACAACACAGCTAGAGATGTCTCGGAGAAGGATAGAGCGCTGCTGGAAAGGGTCGCCATCACAGCAATGACCGGAAAGCTAGCTGAAACTCCTAGCAACAAGATCGCGAGGTACGCAGTCGATCTCGTGCTCTCAACCGTCGACAGGTTCGATGGCAAGACGGTTGTGGATCTCGACAACGTGATGGTTGAGAAGAGAGTCGGCGGCGGAATCGATGACTCTGAGCTGGTTCAGGGCGTGATAATCGATAAGGAGAGAGTACATCAGAACATGCCCACAAAGGTGGAGAACGCCAGGATAGCTCTCCTCAACGTACCCATCGAGAGAAGGGATACCGAGACAAAGGCCGAGATATCGATAACATCGAGCGATCAGTTCCAGCTCTTCATGGACCACGAGAAGGAGGAGATAAAGAAGGTAGTCGATAAGGTGATCAGGAGCGGTGCAAATGTGGTATTCTGCCAGAAGGGCATCGACGATCTGGCGCAGCACTTCCTGGCGAAGGCGGGTATCATGGCATACCGCAGGATAAGAAAGAGCGATCTTGAGAAGCTCTCTCGCGCCACTGGTGGAAATCTCATAACCAACCTCGATTCTCTGAGACCCGAGGATCTCGGCGAGGCGAAGCTCGTAGAGGAGCGTATCGTAGGCGGCGGCCCACTGACCTTTGTAACGGGATGCAAGAACCCCGGCTACCTCTCGCTGATACTGCGTGGCGGCACCCAGCAGGTCGTTGATAGCCTCGAGAGGGCGCTTGATGATGCGCTCCATGCTGTGGCAACAGCTATCGAGAGCGGGAAGCTGCTTGCGGGAGGAGGCGCGCCCGAGGCTGCTTTGAGCATAGAGCTCAGAAAGTACGCTGCAAGTTTGAAGGGAAGAGAGCAGCTCGCGGTCGAGAAGTTCGCCGATGCCATAGAGGTGGTGCCCAAAACGCTTGCAGAGAACGCCGGTTTCAACCCGATCGACAAGATGGTTGCTCTGAAGAGCAGACAAGAGCAGCTGGGCAGCACATATGGTCTGAACGCCTATACCGGAGAGATCGTGGACATGTGGGATCTCGGAGTTGTCGAGCCGCTCAGGGTCAAGGTTCAGGCAATTTACTCCGCCACTGATGCTGCGAATCTGATACTCAGGATAGATGATGTGATAGCAGCCAAGAAGAAGGAAGAGGAAGAGACGAGAGAGGGTCAGACGCCTGGAATGGGCGGGATGTCAGGAATGTGTGGAATGCCGGGGATGGGCGGCATGCCACCGGGCATGATGTGAAGCCCTCCTAAATTTTATCGTATTTTCTGTTTCAAATTCTAGAACCCAACCTGCGGGATGCGAGGCATATCATGAGCCGCTTTGTAAAGCGTACTTTAGAAATGCTGAGAGCCGGAGATGATGTTGTGATCGTGGCATTTGGAGACTCGATCACAGCAGGGTATGCGGTGCGCCATGGCTTCCCGTATTTCTGGAAGCAGGCGCTGCAGGAGAAGTATCCAGCCGCTAGAATCGAGATGCATAACGAGGGTATATCCGGAGATACAACGTGGGACGGCCTGGCGAGGCTGGAGCTCTCGGTTCTGTATCACAAACCCGATCTGGTCACGATGAACTTCGGGATAAACGATGCTGCCTATGGTATAAGCCTGAGAGATTTCAGGGCTAATATCGTTAAGATGGTTGAAACCATAGTGGAATGCGGCAGCGAGGTGATTCTGCTCAGCTCACAGCCGCTGCTTACACCCTACTATAAAGAGCTCGTTTTGGATTACTATCATGCGCTGGGAGAGATCGCCGAAGCTCTCGGTGTAGCTTTCGTCGATGTGTATGCCGCCTGGATGGAGCGGGTGAGATCCGGCATACCATTAGAATCACTGATACTGGCAGGTTTGGACCATCCGAATGAGGATGGGTACAAGATCATTGCTGATGAGCTGATGAAGCTATTCTGAATTCTATGATGATCCAAGATCTGTACGATAGGCAGGCGACAAAACACTCGAGTTATGGTACGAAATTCGTCCGCATGGGTGACCTTCGGTCATGAGCGTCTTCAGTGGTCTTCACCCACAATCGAAGAGCGCTATGTTTTGAACATCAGCTTCATGTAGTATATCCCGCCCTCGTTCAACTTGTCGACGCCGAAACCCATCTTCTCGAATAGCTTAAATACTCGATCGTTCTCCGCGAGAACCTCTGCTGTGAACCCGAGCAGACCGTTTCTCCTGGCAAGATGTGTGAGATAGGAGAGGAGCTCTGTTCCGACGCCCTGGTTCTGGTACTCGTCCCTCACAGCCAGTGCAATATCAGCGGTATACCTATCTTTGTTAACCTCATACTGGCCTATGCCGATTACGAGATCCTTCTCCTTTCCCGGAAGGGTGGCGAGTATCACCATCTTATTTGTATAATCTATCATCGTGAGCTTCTGCAGCAGATCACGCGGGATCTCCCTCCGCATGGAGATAAACCTCTGGTACCTGCTCTCATCCGAGAGGGAGTAGAAGAACTCCTTCAAACTCGACTCATCGCTGAGCCGGACCGGACGCAGCAGTATCTCCAGACCTGTCCTGGTGACCCTGTACACCTCGAGATGCTCCGGATATATGCCCTGCCAGTCCGGGAGTACCAGCTGGTCTTTGTATAGTATATTCAATCGTTTGGCCTCCTCTATCAGCCAGCCCCTGAACTTCGGATGTGCTATGGCGATCAAGGCCATCGCTCGCTCTCGAAGATTCTTTCCATGCAGATATGCTATGCCGTGCTCCGTTACGACGTATTTCACATCGCCTCTTGTTAGCGTTATGCCGGAGCAGCTCCTCAGACAGGGCACTATTCTGGAGACGCTATCGTCCCTGGCCGTCGAGGGTATCGTCAGTATCGTCTTGCCTCCAGGAGCTAGCGCCGCGCCACGCATGAAGTCCGCCTGCCCTCCTATTCCACTGTAAAGCCTGCTCCCGAGAGATTCCGCGGTGGCCTGCCCTGTAAGATCTATCTCGAGGGCGCTGTTGATCGCAACCATGTTCTTTTGCCTTGCAATAACAAGAGGATTGTTGGTATAATCGATGGGCTTGAACTCTACCTCCGGGTTTCTATCTAGATATCTGTAAGTCTCCCTGCGGGCCATGCAGAAGGTCGCCACAGTCTTTCCCGGATCTAAGGTTTTCATGCTGTTGTCTACTACACCCCTCCTAATCAGATCCACGATACCATCTGTGAGAAGCTCGGTGTGAACTCCGAGATGCTCCTTCTCGTAGAGGTTGGATAGGACGGCGTTCGGTATGCTCCCGTATCCGACCTGTATTGTAGAACCATCTTCCACGATTCTCGCCACATACTTTCCTATCGCTTTTGCCAGGTGATCTGGTGCGCTCTCTATGTACTCCAGCAGCGGCTCCTCATAAGGTACGATGTAGTCGACATCATCCACATTGATAATCGTGTCCCCGTAGACATATGGCATCTGTGGGTTTGCCTGCACCACAACTTTTGAGGCGCTCTCCATCACCGCCTTTATTATATCAACGCTTATCCCGAGGCTCATATCGCCGTTCTCATCCGGCGGCGTGGCCTGGATGAGCGCCATGTCCACATTTATTATCCCCTTCCTGAATAGCTCTGGAAGCGCGGATAGGAATATGGGGGTGTAGTCCGCATCTGCACGATTGATCGGCTCGCGCGTGCTGTCCCCTATGAAGAATGAGTCGAGACGGAAGTTCAGCTTGAATTTTTCATCTGTATACGGCGCCACGCCGAGCGTTGAGACGTGTATCACCTCAGCATCGAAGAAAGCCGTAGGATATTTGCTCACGTAATCGACCAGTGACTGGACCAAGTGCTGGGGCTCCGCACAGCCTGTGCCTATGAATATCCTGTCCCCAGGGTGAATCTGCTTGAATATAGCTCGCTCTGGAGCTACCTTATCCGGCCACCTCTTAGCTATCTCATCCAGCCCCACCATCAAGGACACCACGCGGCATTTACAAAAACTCAACATTAAACTTGCCTCTGAAGGTATAAATCCTGCTGTCTATCAACAAAAAGAGATACTATAATGAAATATAATGATAATATGGTTGCTAAATCTTCATAGCCTTCCTGCGGAGCGCTTTGTAGATCTCCATTGCGATCAAGATCGTGAGCGCAAGCGCTAAAAGCTGTATCCAGTGTTCCAGGGATACAGGTTTTATATTGAGAACATCGCTGAGCCCGGGTGTGTACATTGCGACTATGTGAACCATCTGGGCTCCCAGAGTTCCAAAAAAGAGATATGGATTCCTCATCGGGCTCATCCTGAACGCGGACTGGAGCTCTGAACGGCTGTTGAATACCTGGATGTTCTCGAAGAGCACCATTAGAAGCACAGCGCTATTTCTCGCCTGCTCGAGGCTCGAACCGTTGTTCAGCAGGTAGCTATAAAGAGCAAACGCAACGCCGCCGATGATTATTGAAGAGAGGGCTATTCTCTCAACCATGAGCCTATTGAAGATGCTTTCTTTCTGGGGTCTTGGAGGTCTCCTCATCTCATCGCCCTCTGCCGGTTCTAGGGCAAGGCCGATGTGCTGTATGCCGTTTGTCACCAGGTTGAGCCAGAGAAGCTGCACGGCTAGCAACGGCAGCGGCATAGCCGCGAATACGGCGAGGAAGAACAGCACGATCTCGGCGGCTCCGGTCGATACTAAAAGAAATATGACCTTGCGTACATTGCTGTACGCGACCCTTCCCTCCTCCACTCCAGCCACGATGGATGCGAAGTTGTCGTCGGTTATCACGAGTTCTGCGCTCTCCCTGGCGATATCTGTGCCGCTCTTACCCATGGCGACACCCACATGAGCAGCACGCATTGCGGGAGCATCGTTTGCGCCGTCTCCGGTTACCGCGACTGTATGTCCGAGGCGGATGAGCGAGTGGATGATATCCAGCTTCTGCTTCGGTTCGACCCTTGCAAAGACCTTGGCCTTGCTGACAAGCTCATCCAAATAGCTCTGACCGGCTGCCTCTGCCTTCTTTAGCTCCGGACCGGTCACGACCTCATCGATCCTCTGGGCCATCCCCAGCTCCCGTGCAATGGCAAAGGCTGTAACCGGATGGTCTCCTGTCACCATCGCCACACGTATGCCAGCTTTTCTGCATCTTTCCACAGCAGGCTTGGCTTCCGGCCTCAATGGATCTATCATTCCAATCAAGCCCAGCAGAGTCAGGCCCCTCAGCCGGCCGTCTGAGAAGCTCTCTTCATCCTCGATCTCACCATCTGCTATGGCCAAGAGGCGATAGCCGTCGCTTGCCAGATCCGATGCGCATCGCTCTATCACTCCTCTCTCCAGCGGGATGTCTCCGTTGATGGAGACCACCTTATCGCACATATCCAGGATGGTCTCCGGAGCGCCCTTGACGAAGGCTTTGAGCTTGCCATTCACCTTGTTTAAAGTCGCAGCGTACTTTCTCTCTGAGGCGAATGGTATATGGGCCAGCTGTGGATATCTCGGCGCGGTTGCTACCTGCGTTACTCCAGCTTTATGCGCCATAACCAGGAGTGCCACGTCGACGGTATCACCATGTGACACCCATTCGCCGTTGCGCATCCCTAGAAAAGCCTCATTGCAGAGGACAGAGGCCAAGGAAATTCTTTTTATTAGAGCTTCTTCCTGCTCGGTCGGTCTACCGTGGGCGGTTCTGATCTCACCCTCGGGTACGATGCCCTCTCCAGTTATCTCCATTACACCCTGACCTGGTACCGCGATGAGTCGTGCGGTCAGAACATTCATTGTAAGGGTGCCGGTCTTGTCGGATGCTATGAAATCGCAGGAGCCAAGCGTCTCAACTGCCACCATCCTGCGAACTATAACATTTCGTTTCGCCATCCGGTTGACGGCTACAGCAAGAACGACCGTAAGCGCCACGGGCAGTCCTTCTGGAATAGCCGAAACGGCCAACGCTACCGATTGAAGGAAGACTTGCGATGCATCCCGGCCTCTGTGGACCTCAATGGCTATTATTGCGATCACAGCGAAAAGCACAGCCTTTGCTATATTCGCAGAGAAGCGCTCCATTCGCCTCGTCAGCGGTGGTTTCACCGAGTCGACGTCCGTGAGAGAGGTCGCAAGCCTGCCCAGCTCTGTATCGAGGCCGGTTGCAACCACCACGCCCCTGCCACGACCGCGGCTCACAATCGTGCCGGCAAATGCCATATTAACCCTATCGCCTATGGTTGTATCCTCTTTGAGAACCAGAGATGGGTCTTTGGCCACTGGAAGAGACTCTCCAGTCAGGAGGGATTCGTCTATCGCAAGATCGTGTACCTCCAAGAGGCGCATATCGGCAGGTACCTTGAATCCTTCCTCGAGCAGAACAATGTCCCCAGGTACGCATTCCTCTGCATCTATCTCAAAGCTCTCCCCGTCCCTCACAACGCGTGCGTAAGTCTTGACCAGGCTTCTCAGAGACTCCAGGCTTCTCTCGGCAGAGTATTCCTGGGCTGCTCCTATAACCGCATTTATGAGAAGCACTGCCAATATGAATAGAGTATCCGTGATCCTCTCCAAAAAGAAAGATACAACCGCGGCTGCCAATAGAATGTATATCAGTGGGCTTAAGAACTGCCGCAGAAAGAGGGTCGCTATGCTGGTGGGCTTTGGTTTTGGAAGCGAATTCCTTCCGAAGCGTTCAAGGCGTGCCAGAGCCTCTTCACGGCTAAGACCGGTGGCAGAGGTGTTCAGATCCGCCAATACATCATCTATTATCTTTGAATGTGCGGCTTTGTTACCTAATTTATTTGTTATCGGAACTTCCTCCTGCTAGAAATCTTGGCCCCATGCCGATCTGAAGATATGAGCTTTCGGCGCTTTGAGGGAGTCGAAGGCTTAATCGATCGCCAGCTGTTGTTTCCACTGTGCAGCGACCGCGATGATGCGGGCCATCCGATAGAGGTCGAAGGCTTAATCGATCGTCTGCTGTTGTTTCCACAGGCTCTATCCATCGCATGGTGAATGTGTTTGCAAGTTTGGCGGCACTTTCAGCTTGCAGATATAAGTAAATTGGGTTATCACGATATATGTAGCTTACGCGCACGATTGCTGTGTTGAATAGTTCGAAGCAGTACGGTCGAAAGCTATCGATTCTTATTAAAATTTTGATTCATGTGAATTGGTCCTATGCTATTGGATTGCTGAACATTATTCAACACAGCACGCACGACGAGACCCGTTCGAATAAGCAGAAAATAGCTCAGATAACCAATAGCAGCAAGGCTTTTCGAGCTGTACGAAGATCGTATCAGGGCACGCCCTCCTGCTAAATGTCGTGGTACTGATTCAAAGTTTACACTTTTTGGCGATTTGAACTGCAAAAATAGAGGTTTTGGTACCATCTATATCTCATCGATTTTATCTTCAGCTCTTCTGCGCCTGAGCATGCGTCATATTTATAGTGAGTTCACCGATATTGTTTATATGGTCGAGAAAACGTGCAATGCTGCTCGATAACACTATTCTCACCATGATCTCCTCTTGGTCGATGGCATTAGGTGGGCTGGAGATGATCGGCTCAAGGCTCTTCATGGAGGTCGCCCTGATCTCTTTCGTCCTCGCTATTATCGAGTTTGCAGCCTCTGTATTTCTGTTTAGCAGTGACGATATCGACTCGTCTATAAGTCCACTTATAATCGAGGTTATCCTCGAGAGCTCTGAGGCCACCTCTTGAGGTATCTGTACGTCGTACTCGACCACGAGCCTCGCTATGCTATGTGCATGATCTGCCATCCTTTCCAGATTGGAGGCAGCAAGCGCGTAATTAAAAGCAGTGATAACATCAATGGAGCTCTGAGAGAGAGAGCCTGTCCTGAGCATCTCTGTGAACTGGCGTGATATGAGAAGATTGAGCCGATCGACATCGTCGTCGCGCTGCACAACGTCCAGCGCGAGGCTCTTGTTCATATTTACAAGCGCTCCAATGGCGTCCTGGATCATAGACCGCACGACAGTTCTGAGGCGCCTCAGGGCTCGATCCGACTGGAGCTCCTCGGAGTTGAGGAGATCCTGGATGAGGACCTTGTTCCCCGTCTCCTCAAGTATCTCAGGACCGATCAGCTTGCTCACGATCTGGTGTATGTCCCTCTTCTGGGCAGGAGTCATGTGCGACGAGACCACTTCGATAGTTCTGTAGCCGGATAAATAGCATCCGATGATATCCCTTATGAGCGCATCCCCGCACTTCTCACCTATATCCAGTTTTATCCTCAGGTTCTGACTCGAGCGCTCCGGGGAGAGAACCAGATCCCCGCTCTCCCCTTGAGTTATGTATATTATGGATCCGGGTTTTATGCCGTTCCTAACAGCCCAGCTCTTCGGGAGGGACACGATGAACGTTGACTTTCCTGTCTTCTGGACCTTTCTCGTCTCCATGGCGATCTCTTTCTAATTCAGATGCTCTCTCTTACCTTCTATCATATAAACTATAGACTCACAGATATTGCAGATATGGTCTCCAATTCTCTCCAGATGTCTATTTACCATCAGCAAGGGAATTGTCTGGTCCATCTGGTTTATATTCTCCGCGATCGTCCTCATCAGTGTGTCGCGGACCTTTACGTAAAGAGAATCCACCTCATAATCATGCTTCGTGACATCTCTTGCCATCTCGGCATCGTTCTTCTCGAGTGCCTCCATGGACTTCGAGATCATATTAACCGTGATCTTAGCCATCTTTGATAATCCATCGAGTTTATCTCTCTGACTCGTATCCCTCATCTGAATCGCAGCCCTGGCCACATCAACCGCGAGATCACCGGCCCTCTCGAGATCTATTCCTATCTTCAGTATACCTATGATCATCCTCAGATCCTTCGCCATCGGCTGCTGAAGGGCCAGAAGCTCCATGCATTTGCTTTCCATCTTCACACTGAGGTCGTCCACGAGATAATCACCATGTATGACTTCTCTGGCAAGGCTTACGTCGTTGTTGCAGAGCGCCTCCACAGATCTCTCTATCGCCTTTGATACATGGGCTGCGAGCTCCTTCGTCATCTCGCGGAGCGACTCGAGATCTCTGCGGTACTTCTCCCTATAAGGACTCATACTACCCCACTCCCCAAGAGCTCAACCAAACCGTCCTGTGATATAGTCCTCTGTGCTCTTCTCCTTCGGATTCTCGAAGATCTGCTTAGTCTCGCCGAACTCTATCATCTCTCCCATGTAGAAGTAAGCGGTGTAATCCGAGACCCTCGCAGCCTGCTGCATGTTGTGCGTCACTATGATCTGTGTGTATCTGCCTCTCAGCGATTCCATAAGCCCCTCTATTCTGGATGTCGATATCGGATCGAGTGCGCTGCAGGGCTCATCGAAGAGGAGGACCTCAGGTTTCATGGCCAGCGCTCTTGCTATACACAATCTCTGCTGCTGGCCGCCGCTCAGGCCCATTGCAGGCGCGTCGAGCCTCTCGCTGACCTCATCCCAGAGAGCAGCATCTCTGAGGCTTTGCTCGACGATCTTATCGATATTTTTATATCCGTGTATCCTCGGACCGTAAGCGACATTATCGTAGATCGACATCGGAAACGGATTTGGCTTCTGAAAAACCATACCTATTTTTTTCCGGAGAGCGACAACATCGACGTCTCTATCGTATATGTTCACACCATCGTAGAGGATCTCACCCTCTATTCTGACGTTAGCTATGAGGTCGTTCATCCTGTTGATGCACCGGATGAAGGTCGACTTCCCGCAGCCGGATGGGCCTATGAGTGCAGTGATCTTGTTCTCCGGGATTCCAAGATTTATGTCTTTAAGAGCCTGTTTG
>CAZMZV010000051.1:0-11859 GCA_964570975.1 uncultured Methanotrichaceae archaeon
GCACCTGAGATACCGCCTCTATCTCCTCATCGCCCAGAAGGGGCTTGGCTATGGGAATGAAATCCATTACACTGATCTCCTCTTGCTCTTCATTCGGCTCTCACAAGAGTATATTAGGGTATCAACCTTTCGATGGTATTGTTGGACGTGTCCGAATAAGGATTAAGTGCTTCTGACATGCAGAAGCGTAACAAGCTGGCCTCAGCGCTTATCCGGACAGGTCCGTATTGTTGATAATTGGAGCGTTAATGCGTAAGGCGGCTGTCGTTCATGAGGAGATATGTTTTCTTTACCCTACTCCCTAGCATAGAGGACAAAGACTCAAGTTATATCTTCAATGTAAAATTATATCGTTCCAATGTTAACATTGTGATGCGACCATTGGAAATCTATTAATAGTGCGAGAAGCCCCCACATCTTGAATGCAGCGAAAAAGGCCTTTTCATGTTATGATCATTCCCACACTTGGGTGTCCTTCGAGATGCAGTTACTGCTGGAGCTCGGAGGAGGGCTCGCCGATTATGACCATCGATACCGTTAAGGAGATAGTAGAATGGCTCAAGGTTTTTCGCAACGATCCTGTGACGTTCACCTTCCATGGCGGAGAGCCCCTGCTGGCTGGCGTGGATTTCTATAGAGAAGCTCTGCCGTTGCTGTTTGAGGGGCTTCCGCATCTATCGCCGGCATTTGCGCTTCAGACGAACCTCTGGAGGCTCACTCCAGAGCTGGCCGATGTATTAAAGGAATACAACATTCCGATCGGCTCGAGCCTCGACGGTCCGAAGGAGATAAACGATGTACAGAGATCGGAGGGATATTACGAGAAAACAATGCGGGGGTATAAAATCGCCCGAGACCACGGACTGCAGGTGCAGTTCATATGCACATTCACATCATACTCGATCAAATTCAAAGAGGAGATATTCCAATTCTTCATGAACAACGGACTGACACTGAAGCTGCATCCCGCGCTCCCATCGCTCCGGAGCGACGAGCCAGAGAGGTGGGCTTTGGCTCCCGAGGAGTACGGGGAGTTATTGGTATATCTTCTCGACAGATACCTTGAGAACATGGATAAGATCGAGGTGCGAAACATCAACGACCTCTGCAGATGCATATTCAGCGGCAGGGGTACAGTATGCACTTTTGTAGACTGCATGGACAACACCTTTGCTGTGGGTCCGGACGGCAGCATATATCCATGTTACAGGTTTGTTGGCATGCCGGAGTATGTGATGGGGAACGTTTATGATCATCCATCCATGGAGGATATCGAACGCTCTGAAGCGTGGATGCGCATAAGCAGATTCAAGAGATGTGTTGAGATCCACTGCAGCAAATGCAAGCACGTCAAATACTGCAGAGGGGGATGCCCGTACAACGCGATTTCACAGACCGATGGAGAGATAAGAGGAGTCGATCCATATTGCATCTCTTATAAAAGAATCTTCGATGAGATTGCTGAGAGATTCAACAAAGAGCTCATGAGCGCCTTCTCCATGCCATCAAAAGGGAGCGGAAGGCCCGGCGTAATGTCCCTCATGCGCAAGATAGCTTCTAAAGAAGAGCCGAAGGGGCTATAGCACATGGATTTAGGAGTGCCTTCCAGCTGTCAGAAGATCCGGTACTCTCATGCCTTCCTGCTGCAGATCCGAAGTCAACCTGCGACGACACCGCAGAGTGCTGAGGGGTATTCTAATAAAATAAATCCTTTGAGCTGTCTGTAAGGTAATGAAGAAATGCGTATGCTAAACCACAAAATTGAATAAATTTTTCAGGATAGCGATAGGGACGGCAATTCTTGTTTTTATTCATCTTCAGTAGCTCTTCATCCCAATT
Source organism: uncultured Methanotrichaceae archaeon (assembly GCA_964570975.1). Taxonomy (GTDB): domain Archaea; phylum Halobacteriota; class Methanosarcinia; order Methanotrichales; family Methanotrichaceae; genus Methanothrix_B. The sequence goes on from CAZMZV010000051.1 coordinate 1,840, forward strand.
ATTCACAAAGTCGGTGCTAAGGTAGAACCATCCCCGCCTAACTAATTGCTCATTGTACTCACGCAAATTACGCTTGTCCTAATAGGCCATGAAATATATTATATATTTTCCTATTTTAAATAGTTATCCAACACAACACTACAATCCGGATGTTCTTTTGACTCAAACCTTATGCCTCTTAAGAGTGCGGCGCTGAAGTATTCGTGAATTCGGTGCGGTGAAGAGAACTCGGGCATGACCATAAGACCATGCCAGAAAAATCATCTTCACCATGTTGCCGGGTCGAACTCGTTATCATCATCATCCAGCCATGCGAAGCCGGCCTCCACAATTATCCTGTTGAAAAGCCTGCCCATGTCAGGAGTCCCATTCGGATTTGCCAGATAAACAAGACATTCAGTCACGCCTTCAGGACGATAGCCTGTCACGTTATCCACATCGAGGAAGACCTGAACGTTCAGGAGGTGCTCCATCGTGAACTCCTTCGAGTGGACTCCATCTAAAGTATAGACATCTGGCGCCCTTACATCTGCAAGATGAACCAGACCGAATCCATCGACCATGAATGTATCGCCGCTTGATATGCTGCTCACCCTACCACTCGCCTCGAAGGGATGCGCTAGGACAGGTGCTACCAGCATAATCGCCATTATGAATACAACAAAGCCTTGCATAGAGATGGTGTTATCGAAATGACAATAAAAATGTCTCGCATGGAGGTCGCAAGAGACGAGCAGAAATGCTGTATTGCTTAATAGATCCCGCATTCGCAGCAAGTCTATACAAAATTGAAATTTTTCGGTTTACAAAATGTACATAGCACAGCCTAATGTTATTACATAATATAAATAATATTTTTAATATTATTCTAATAAGGGTGGATTCCTAAAACCCGCATTTTTGATCATTAATACACGCATGCAACAACGCGCGAGCATCTTAAAAAGATGGCTATAGAAATCCTTTCAGAGCAGTATCTATATAAGTATGTTACAAAAATAGCATGGTGACCGATATGAGTAGAACAATGGTTTTAACAGCTCTGCTTTGCGTTGCAGCCCTGCTGCTAACAGGAATTGTGGCAGCTGAGCCAGTGCTTGTCCGAGCCGATAGCGGAAAGAATGTAACACAGATGAACACCACGCTCCACTACTTCGATGTCGGAGTGGGAAAGGCTGTAAAGCTGACCCCACCGAGCCAGAGCTGGAATATTAAGGCAATCCTCATCCCAGGAACCGATGGTTGGAACGAGACACAGAATGAGCTTCCTGCACCGAAGATTATAGCACTCGAGATCAGAGACGCGGACTTCAATCTGCTGTACCACTGGGCGGATGTGCAGCTCGATTACTTCTCATTCCCGAGCGGACTTGGTGTTGGCAGGATCGAGGTTCCCTCAGTAAAAGTTAATGGCGATTTCTACGTGGTCTTCTACGAGCGCGGTGCTGTGCTGACATTCGCTGAGCTCGATAACATAAAGGAGCAATCATTTATATTCGACAGATCTACAGGCAACCTTTATCGTGGGGTCATCCCTGTTGATGAAACCACCACAGTTCCAGTCAACTGGGTCATATGGGCAGTTGGAGAGTAACCTCTCCACATTTTCTATATTAACGCGTGCTCGATTCTCTGAACAGTTTCTCAGGAATTGCCATCCTTTGGCACAATTAACAAATCCTGTAAGGTCCTAAAGGTCCCGAGATTCTATCGAAAGCATGTTATATTCGCATCGCAAATCCTAGGACAATGCTCTTCGAAAAGAAAGTTGCTCTTGTTGGATTTCCTGGAATAGGAAGCGTGGGGAAGATCGCACTGGATTACCTCATAACATCGCTCGATGCGAATAAGATCATGACCGTACCATTCAGCGGCTTTCCGCCCCAGGTCGTTGTGGAGGGGGGTCTGGTCAGGCTGTTCATGCTCGAGACCTTTGCCCCGCCGGGGAGGGAGGATATATTATTATTGACATCGGATGCCCAGCCTTTGGAGGTTCTGGGAATGAACACGCTCGCAGGCGAGATACTGGGAGATGTGAAGGGCATGGGCGTGAAGGATGTTGTTACGCTCGCAGCATATGTCGGAGCTGTTCAGCACCCTGTTGTGGGGACTTCATCAGAGCGAGAGGGTGTTGAATTTTTAAAAAGAGCAGGTATAGCAATAATGCCCACCGGCATCATTGGGGGATTGAACGGCCTTATCGCAGGCATGGCGCCTTTATACGGTCTCAGGGGATTCTGCCTGCTCGGGACAACCTCGGGCGATAAGCTTGTCGATCTCAGGGCGGCCAGAAATCTGCTAATGGCGCTTAAGGACCTGCTCCAGATCGAGATAGACGTCGAGGATCTGGAGATCGAGGAGGAAGAGGAGGAAGCTCCGCCCGTCACAGAAGTGGAGGAGCCTGTGGACGAGGAGATGATCTACCGGTAGGCCCGAGCCACAAGGGAGCCGCGGTTGACGTTGTTCGCTCTGGCGACCGGCTCGCATTTCGCCCTGAGGATGTAGACCAGACGCCCTTTTAACAGATCCTCAAACTCGCTTATCGTCTCGAAGTTGCCCATGCCCTTGGAGATGATGAGCCATTCGGGATCGAAGAGCAACCTTCTGGCATCAGGCTTGATATCCTCAAGCGATACGCCCACGACTCCGCCGGTTGGAACGATCTCATGATCTGTCAGATCTCTCAACTCATCTGCTGTGACATCATTAAGTATAGGCTCAGATTTGGGTCCTATTACAACGTGCTTTCCCATCTCCCTGAGCTTCTCGATTACGAAGAGATCGAAGAGAGACTCGCCCGCGTTGTCGGTCAGGTAAAATATGTTCGAAAAGCTGGATAACATCTCCTTGATCGCATTCAGATCCCCCTTCAGCTCCTCACTCAGAGTATCTTCGAAGACCTTCGCGAACGACCTGTTATCGAAGTTGTGCCCCATCACGCCGAACTCCATGGAGTTTGCAGCGGCCGCTATTCTCACCAGTGCTTCTATCCTGTCTCCGCTCTCCTCGTAGAACCTCTCAGCTATCTCGATGAGATCTCTGGCAACGGCGTTGCTCTCCTCCTTCAGGCTCCTGTATGGATCTGCAACGCCGCTGATCCGCTTTACTATAAGCTCGCGCTCCGTTCCGACGCGCGCGGGCACGTCCCTCTTATGCGAGACCATGAAATCCAGTAGCTCCTCGATAACAGCCAGCCTGAGATCCTCAGGAAGCGAGAGGAGATCGCACTCGAAGATCGCTCTCTCCAAGATGCAGATGTAGCAGTTCGATGCCATCCTCAATAGGGCCACCTTCCTGCCAGTACGGCAACAACATCTGGAATTGCGCGGCTTGCGACATCCGGATTCGATCCGCCGCTCAGGACAAAAACAAGCGGCCTATCGCCAACAGCATCTTTTATCATCTTCGCCATCTTCGGATACGCATTGAGCGTGAGATCGAAACCCCCATAATCGTCCTTGTGGGAGTCGTGTCCGAATATCACGAAGCATATCTGGTAATCGAAGCTCTCTGTTAGCTTGAGCGCGTTCTCGAGCTCTCTCAAGAATACATCATCTGTTGCATTCCATCCTATGCCGAAGTCGTAGTTGTTCCTCTCCCGGTCGAACTCCTTCTGCGTTCCGGAGTAGAAGTTGATATGGAACACATTCGGATCGTTGCCGAAGAAGTCTCTAGTGCCATCTCCAAAATGCGGATCCACATCTATTATCAGGAATCGCTCGAGACCCATCTTCCGAAGCTTTAGTATGGTTATAGCAACATCATTGAAGTAGCAGAATCCCCAGCAGCTTCCCCGAGAGGCGTGATGGCCCGCTGTCCCTGTATATGCAAATGCGGATTCGGCCTTTCCTGAGACAACAAGATCTGCCGCCATCAACACGCTTCCAGCGGATAGAAGGGCCACGCTCCAGTGCGGATCGCGGCGCATGTTTTGCATGTGGTTCTCTGTGTGAGCCTCTGCTACGAGCTCCACGGGCGCGGGCTGCGGCCTGAAAACCTGAACATCTACCCCATCAACCAATCCAGAGCTCATAAGGGCATCAAACGACGGCTTGATCCTATCCTTGAGCACAGAATATCCGTGTATCGGAAAGTCCTCGTGATATACAACCGCTACCTTCATCTTCTCCATGCAAATCACCTCAGATGATTCTGGTGTACCTCTCGGTGGGATACCTCTCGAGAAGCATGCCCTCCACGACGATCGGCATCTGTCCGAGAGCGTCCCTCATCGAGCACATCTTTATGGCGCACTCAAGCTCCCAATCGGTGCTTGAGCATATCGTCAGGAGCGGCTCGCCCTTCTTTACGAGCTCGCCCATCTTCTTGTGTATTATAACACCCGCTTTCTTATCCGCAGGCGCACCTGCAGCGCGTGCTATCTCTATGATCCTCTTGTTGTAGAATGCAACCACATATCCGTTTGTCGGGGAGAGTATCTGCCATCTGTGCTCGCCTATCTGGATATCGTCGCTTCTTATCTTGGGATCTCCACCCTGTGCCTCGATTATCTCCATGAGCTTCTTGTGAGCCTTGCCGCTGGTAAGTACCTCTTCGGCGACCCTGTAACCCTCACCTCTCGCCGCGACACCCCCCATCTCCAAAAGTATGCCGGCCAGTGCTAGACTCTTCTCCCTCAGACTGTTTGGCCCCTCGCCGGTCTCAAGCATCTTGAGCGCCTCTTTGACCTCGAGAGCTGGTCCCACGGTGCGACCCACCGGCGAGCCGCCAAAGGTCATCGCGCACTCAACCCTAATGCCCAGACGATCTCCCAGGTCTATGAGGTCTTTCGCGAGCGTCCTCGCCTTCTCCTGGGTCTCAAGCTTCGTCCCCGGACCGGTGGGCATATCGACCACTACAGCGTCCGCACCGACCGCACCCTTCTTGGCCATTATCGACGCGAGCATCTGGCTGTATGGATCGATGGCAAGAGCATACTCCGCCTTTATGAGCTTATCATCAGCTGGCGCTATGTTCGTGGCGCCGCCCCAGGCGATGACACCCCCAACAGTCTCGGTTATCTCCTTGATCTCCTCTGCCGTGAATTCTACTGGTGCCAGTACCTCCATGAGGTCTGCTGTTCCGCCAGCACCGGTTATAGCCCTCGAGCTCGTCTTAGGTATGAGAAGCCCGGAGGCTGCGACTATAGGAACAACCAGCATCGAGACCTTGTTCCCCGGAACCCCTCCGATGCTGTGTTTGTCGACCACTGGATGGGTATCGAAATAGATTCTCTCTCCCGTCTCTATCATAGCTCTTGTGAGCCACTCTGTCTCCTGCGCATCGAGGTTATGGATGTACGATGCCGTGATATAAGCGGCCAGCTCGACCTCGCTCAGGTTATTATCGACGATATCTCTCACTATGCTTCTGATCTGATCCTCGCCCAGCTTCTGTCTGTCCATGAGCATTTTTATATACGACACAGATGCCGGTCGGGGTGCGGGAGATACCTCCACACTCTTCGCATCCTTCAGCTCCCTCAGAGCCTCCGTGAATATTCCGATCTGGCCAGGCTTGATCATCTGGCCGGTCACATCGAGAATTGCAGTAAGAGATGCGCCTTTCGTCCTGACCCTCACCCTGTCTCCCGGGTTGAGGCCCAGCGTTCGCGCGTCTGCTAGATTCAACATAACCTTGTACTGACCAATCTCTATATCGAAAGGAACTACCTCGAACATTCGGACCACCTAATTCAGCCACATCTTTTTGATACGTCAGACATCAGAGTCAGCGAGCGTATCCACTCGCCCTTGGCCTCTCTGGTTGTGCCGACCACCATTCTGAGACCTTTCTCGGTCTCCTCCACCACACCACAAGCCTCGATGACCTCTCCCTCAAATGCCTGCCCTGCATATGTGTGAGAGTAGCACAGGATCTGCCCTATCTCATGATCAAGCTCTATAATCCCCGGGCTGTCAAAGGCATATCTCGCATCCGTGACCTCGGCGATTATCCTCTTTCTCCCGATGGGCGTTCCTCTTGGCAGAGGTTTTATCTCATCCCAATCCCTCGTAAACAGAAGATCGAAGTACGTGCCGTTGATCATGCCACGGTTACCCTTGCGGATCTCGTGCACCACGAACTCATCGAAGGATATGGAAGGTCTCCTCTTCATGTAGATCTTCATCCATGTAGCGCCATCGATCTCCTGTATCTCACCGTTCCTCTTAGCCTCCGCGATGATCTCCCGCGCCTTCCACCATTCTCTTCCATAAACCACGAAATCTATATCGGAAGTCCTACTATGCAGGCCGACCAGCATCGAGCCAGTTATTCCCATGCTTTTTGCAGGTATGCCGTTATCCTCGAGTATGGCGGAGATCCTATCGACTCTATCGTCAGCGCTCCTCATCCGCGGCAGCTCTTCAGCAGGACGGTATAATCTCTCGATATCATCGAAAGGAACCACGTGAACGTCTCTCACATATTCCGGCTGATTTACCTTCAAAAACCGGTAGGCATCATCGAAATCGAGCTTTTTGTATCGTACACCTCCTGCTACCCTATCCCCAGATTCGTCTCTGACGTACCTGAGGAGGGATCTTATTCCGTCTGTGTGAATGTAATCAACGACTGAGAATATCCAGCCGTTCTTGTTCTGCAGAAAATCCCTTATTCTCGCTCTCATCTTGTTTACCCTATGATCTCGAGAACTCTATCTATCATGGCTCCGCTTCGGAGGATCTTTTTTGCAGCGAGATCCACGAGGGTTGATGGCAGAGCATATCTGCACTTCCCCCCGTCTATCGCCAAATCGGCCCCCGACAGGATCTCCGGATCTATATCCTTAAAATCTGATGGTGGTGAACGGCCTGTTATGTTCGCACTTGTGGATGTTATAGGGCCAGTCCTGCTTATGAGATCGAGCGCGAGTTTGTGATCGGGATACCTCACGCCAACCAGCTTGGAGCCAGCGGTCAGGATATCCGGCACAACAGGCTTTTTCCTGACTAGAAACGTAACAGGCCCGGGCAGTACCTCCTCCATAATTCTGAGATCCTCTGAGCCTATATCTGCGATATCCAAGAGCATATCGAAACTGGATACCGCTATGGATATCGGCATATCGAGAGGGCGCTTTTTGAGTGCGTACACCTTCGCAATGCTCCTCTCATCAAGCGCGTTCGCGCCTATTCCATACACGGTCTCCGTGGGATATATAACAACGCCGCCGGACTTTATGCATCTAGCGGCCTCTGAAATTATCGACGCCATATCATTCTGCATCGGCGATTCATCTCTTCCGGATGTTTGCGATATCTCCGAGGGTGAGCGCTTTCGATCCGATCTTGGATTTCAGTTTCTCCTCGGTGACCTCTTCTGTGAGTTTTATCTTGAGCTCCTTTTCAAGCTTCTTCCTCACGTCGTCCTCGGGAACGAGCTCTTCTCGTTCGATCTTCCTGAGAAGAGATGCCTTCTCCTTTATCCTCAGCGCCAGTTCCTCCAGAGATATATTCATGCCCTCCCTGGCATTCTTTATGATATTCCCGTAATCGGGAACCACCTCTGCCAGATCCTTGAAGTGGTCGCGCGGCTTGGGCTTCTGAACGCGAAAACTCCTCTCAACAGGCACGATCTTTCTTGAAACAGGCGACCATTTGTCTTCCGGCTTGCCGAAACGAGCACAGCTCTTGCACACCTCTAGCACAGAACCGTCGATGACAATCCTCTCAGGATAACCAGAGATGTCTGCGCCGCAGATCTCGCATTGCCTATCGCTCATCTCTCTCATCTCGGAAATCTTTTATAGCCCTCGGAGTTTAATAAACTTTGGAGATGGGATGAACGAGCCTCAAAGTGGACCCGAATTCTCGAAGTATATGATGGACAGGATGCGCCAGCTGGAGGAGCGCAACCTGTCTCTCAGAGAGCAGAAGGATCGCGTTGAGAGCGAGAAGCGGCTCCTCGAGAACCAGAAGCTGAAGTACGAGCGTGAAGCGAGAAAGCTGCGCAGCGAGCTCGAGCGCCTACGCATCGGGCCGATGATCGTCGGAACCGTCGTGGAGGTCCTCGATGATAGCCGCGTGATAGTCAAATCGAGTACAGGTCCCAGACTCGTGGTAAGCGTCTCGCAATTCATCGAGGAGGAGCTCAAACCAGGTACACAGGTCGGTCTGAACCAGCAGACCTTCGCTGTGATGTGCGTCCTCCCCTCACCTCGCGACCCCATGGTCTTCGGCATGGAGGTCGAAGAGGTTCCAGATATCACCTTCTCAAGCATCGGCGGCTTGGATAGCCAGATCGCAGAGCTCAGGGAGATCGTGGAGCTTCCCCTAAAGCGACCGGATCTCTTCCAAGCGATCGGGATAGAGCCCCCCAAGGGCGTGCTCTTATACGGCCCGCCCGGCACCGGCAAGACGCTTCTCGCAAAGGCGGTGGCAAACAGCACAGAGGCGACGTTTTTGAGGGTTGTGGGAAGCGAGTTCGTCCAGAAGTACATAGGAGAGGGGGCAAGGCTCGTCAGGGAGCTCTTCGATCTCGCAAAGAACAAGGCGCCAGCAATAATCTTCATAGACGAGCTCGATGCGATAGGCGCCAAGAGGATAGATGGGGCGACAAGCGGAGATCGCGAGGTCCAGCGGACATTGATGCAGCTGCTTGCTGAGATGGACGGCTTCGATCCGCGCGGCGAGGTGAAGATCATAGGCGCGACGAACAGGCCTGATATGCTAGACCCAGCTCTGCTCAGGCCCGGACGGTTTGACAGGGCCATATACGTCCCGCTGCCGAACAAGGATGGAAGATATGCGATTCTTCAGATCCACACACGCGGCATGAATCTCGGACCCGATGTTGATCTGAGAAGAGTGGCGGATCTGACCGAGAACGCCAGCGGCGCCGACCTGAAGGCGATAGTGATCGAAGCAGGTATGTCGGCCATCCGCGAGGAGAGGACTCAGGTCTGTCAGATGGACTTCGAGCGCGCTGTCAGCAAGGTGATTCATTCAGATACACATGGCGTCTGCGAAGATCTGGACCTACCAAACTACGCATGATCTCCTGCCTTGTATCTATTCCTGCAGTTAGAGGACATTGCTCTTAATGGTGGACCGGGCAGACCAGGAACGAATTAGCTGCTGATATCAAAAGCGTTGAGCCGTGATTACTAGATCGCAATCACTTATAGAGATGGAGGAGGGGCAGCAAAGACTCCGGTCTTCAGGCCGGAGAGGGTGTAGCTCGTACAGATCCGGTTTTTGGAGATGTGACGTGGGATGAAAATCCTGCACTGAGACTAATAGCATTCCAATATGAGATCCGGAAGATTCGGATCAAAACCGCCAACTGAATGGGCGGCATCTCAGATCTGCTCTGCGAACTAATTGCGCCTCGATTCGATCTACAGCAAATTCGGGAACTGCCAGCGAATGCGGGGTACGGGATTCGAACCCGTGAACTCCTGCGAGACGGGATCTTAAGTCCCGCGCCTTTGGCCAACTTGGCAAACCCCGCCTACTACCACACTCACTATACGAATGAGTGAACTACCCTACCCTAAAGGGTAGAGCTTCCCACTTCATCGCCAAAACTTGCATCACAGAAACGTGATGTAGAGGTTTTGACTCTATGGGCACTACGGGCTGTTCCATCCCTGTGGAGAGAATGTTTACTGCTGCATTGTAGTCGCGGTCTGATGTTAAACGTATCGGTGAGATCTCCCAGAATAAGGCTAACACCCATTCACCACATCGTGATGAAAATTATCTGAGCTGCTTCATGCGTATTCGGATAGGCCATTGATATCGCCAAAGCTTTTGTCTCCGATGTGCTGCATCGAATCCTATTCCAAGATGTGTGACGGCTCCCGCGACTGAAGTCGGAGGCATCTACGGATTTATACCGATGCTGTGCCGCCCCACAGCAAGTACGAGGTGTCATATCGTCGCTTTGGTCTCTATATCTTTCGATAGTAGGGGCCGTATCCCACCTTTGAAAAGGTGGGGATTGGCCCTGATCTCATCCTAACACGACGATTAAGGTTTTATCCGAAGGATGTGTTAGGGCCAAGAGGAGGAC
>CAZMZV010000052.1:0-11060 GCA_964570975.1 uncultured Methanotrichaceae archaeon
GGAGGTTTATATGAATCCTCAAAGTTCACGTTTTATAATATGATAATACATTAAAACCCAGGAAATGAAGCCAGAGAAGATGATTACGCCCCAGAGGAATCATTCGATACAGCAGCGCTTACCCGCGAATACAGACTGTTTGCAATTTCAGCGACAACGTTGGAATTCACGAACTTTTTTGATCTCCTTAAGCCTTCCAAGATACGTGCCGTCGAGGAGATATATCCTTGCCATCTCCAGATCGATGATCTTCAGAAGCGGTCCACGTTCCTTGTCGGTATTCTCGTTGAGGGGCAAGCTTCCGCAGAGGGGATTGAAGGCAGGCAGTACCAATATCTCTCTCTTTATTTCGCAATGCCTCTTCAAAGTCGGAATTCTGACCCAGACCCTCTCGTTTCTAGAAGCTCCAAGATAATCTGTGAGCCTCACAGATGGATGAAGGTGTGCTGCAAGCAGGCTCTTTGCGGACAGGACCTCTCTGCTCGGCCGGGTGTGCCCATGAAAGTATCCCACACCATCGAGCAGCAGGCCGTCAGGCGCGCAGATCTCAATTCCAGGCGCGAGTTCTTTAAGGCTCGTATCGTGATTACCTGGGACGACTGTGACCTTGATCTTAGCTGAGAGCTCCTCCAGGAACCTGGGCACTTCTATTCTCTCCTGCCAGCTGGTTCTGGGTACATTGTGCTTCAGATCTCCCAGCACTATCAGCCTCTCAGGAGATTGGGATTCGATAATTCTCTTGAGCCTATCAAGCAGCCTTCCGGTCTGACTCGGGACGCTCGCGCCCCCCAGCCACAGCTCATGCTCAATACCCAGATGTATATCCGCGACCACCATGATCTTGACCGAGCCTTCTACGATCAGGGCAGGCTCTCCCACGACTGGAATGAATCTCACAGACAACTTGTACCTTACCGCCTTGATTCGCGCTTCGATCCATCTTGCCAACTGCTCTCTCGAACGTTGAAGATCAGCTGTTCTCGACGGCGCTGCTCTCTAAAACCAGATGCCATTTTATTCGGTGACCTCCTCCTCACAGCGAGCTACGGGGATTTTAATAAATAAAATTTATTTAAAATGTGAACTTACTTATCTTGGTTTCTCCAGTGCGCTCTTCTCCACGAATATGTTCGGAGTCCAGGTTACGTTCATAAAAGTTCTGGAGATGCCTTCAGGATAGACCACGGTGAACTTGGAGACCGGAATGCTCAGAGGCTTTGCATCATAGAGATAGTATCCGTCGAGATAGGCACCGGCATTATCTGCCACAAGGGTTGCAGTGGCTGGATTGGCCTTTACAGTCCTTATATTCTTGTAGCTCGAGAAGAGCCTGATGAGTTCCGGTTCGATATGCCTGCAACCTAAAGCAAGCACATACAAGCGGGCGAATGGCTCAAGCGTGTAGTTCACCTGAAATCTGAGCTCATCACCCTCTGGAAACATGGTCACATCTTTGATCTGAATATAGCTGATATTGGCAGAGGCGCTTGATGCTAGAATTAATATGATCGGAATCCACCGCATCGATTTCACACCAAACCACCTCAACCGCGGCCGCCCTGCCCCAATAGAGCTGGCAGTATGCCCAGGATTATAAAGGTAGTGATCATCAGCAGAAGAAATACCACAAATACCATCTGCTGGCGCCGCTGGGCCGAACGATACTTGGACTCGCAAAGCTCATCGCAGAACATCTCGTCGGCTTCAATCGCATTGCCACATATTATGCAGTGTTTGTGGGGCGCGAGCTTGTTCAACCACATCACCAGGTAATATGAACGAGTATATGCACAATATAGATAAGATTTGCGTAACCGACCTAGCCGAATGCTCGGCCAGAGCAACATACCCTCTCGCCTTTATATGCGAGGTCTGCGCTTCTTAAACTCGATAGCTTCGTAGATCTGATTAGCGATATTCTCCACAGGCTCTAAACCAACAGTCCGAGTTATTCGACGCGGCAAGCAACTGCAATAATACCCCTTCGAAATCGCCGTATTCCTTCTCAGCTACCAGCGAGGCCGCCATATCGTTCTAAACGGTATTACTCCTTGGCATGCATCTTATCCCGCATGCGATGCTCTCTATCAACAACAAGAATCTAAAAAGACTCTTCTATCCAGCGCCGTATCTCGTCACGCACCCTTCTGAACGCATCTATTCTATTTACCTCACCGCTGGCTGCAGGATCCGGGAATCCCCTGTGGATGTGAACGCCCGAGATCACCGGACAGGATTCGGTGGAGCCGCATAGCGTTACGATGATGTCGAACTTCTCATCCTTTAAGCCATCAAGCCCCTTGGAGCGCTGGCCCGCTATATCGATGCCTATCTCCTCCATAGCCCTTATCGCATCGGGATCTACCTGTGTAGGTGCAATTCCTGCGCTTTCGACGTCATAAATATCTCCCTTGAGCGCTCTCAGAAGACCCTCTGCCATCTGGGAGCGAGCGGAGTTGTTTATACAAACGAAAAGCACCTTCTTTTTATGCATACAAATTGTTCTTTTAGTTCAGCAATTTGATGTTTTCGATCTTGAGATATTAATATACCGGAAAAACTAAGTACTACAGACTCTGAAATGGTAGAGGAGGAGTGATTGTGGATACACGTGGTGTGGAGGCGATTAAAGCTAAAAAATATACAAAAGTCAGATCTGGAATACCGGGTTTTGATGAGCTTGTAAATGGGGGTTTCAATAAAGGCACGGTCAATACAATAACAGGCGATTCCGGTACGGGTAAGACCGTCTTCGCAACCCAGTTCATATACGAGGGCATCAAGATGGGCGATAAGGGCATGATCATAACGCCCTCCGAGAGCGCGGAGTCCCTAAGGAGGGAGATGTATTCCTCGTTCAACTGGGATTTGTGGAAGCTTGAAGAGGAGCGAAAGCTGATCATAGTCGATGTCACGGATCCCGTCTTGAGGCTTCAGAAGAGCATAGACCTAGATCCGGTTGAGTTTCTCATAAACTTCAGAAAGCTTGTGGAAAGGAAGGTGCGTGAGGAGAATCCTCAGAGGATATTCGTCGACGATCTCATGGCGTTCTTCTATGCAGTCCAGGCGCCGTTCAAGATAAGATCGCTGGCAGATGATCTCTTTGGAACTCTTCGAGCAACAAAAGCCACATCTCTAATAACAATAGGAACTGCATTCGGCATGAATCAGATACTCGAGTACGGCGCCGATTCCTGCACAATGCTGAGAAGAGAGAAGATCGGAAACACCCTTGTCAGATCCATCTATATCATGAAGATGAGAGGCTCCAAGATATCCAACAGCATACGGGTCCTGGATATATCAGATGAGGGGATGGCGGTCTCAGGGCTGTCGCCTTATCCGTGAGGTGAAGCATGATCCAAAGATGGATAGTAATCGCCGGCGAGGAAGCAGGGCCTGTTTCGAACAAGATGGGCGGCATATGGAATGTTATAGATGCCGAAGCAAGAACTCTGGCGAAGTTGATCAGCAAGGGCGAGATCGAGAACGATCTCAAGATCCTCGTAGCAGGTCCTTATTTCCCGACCGCTGGGGCCGACTGGAACAAGGGAAAGATGCGTGTTACAGACGTATCCGGCCTCGAGCCACTGGATATGGGCAGCGAGCTCAAGATGGCGCTTGAGCGGCTCGAGAGCCTTGGCATAAAGTCTGTGTCAGGGCAGACGAAATTTTTTGATGTGCCTGTCGGGTACATACTCTTCGATACGCACTACTACGACAGCTGTATAGTGCGCAGGGATGCCAGAGAGATGACACTGACCAATGCGATAAAGGAGGAGGCATGGAGGCTCGTTGGGCTTGATTCACTGCAGTACGAGCGGCTGAGCAACGGCCCCGAGTACACCCATTATCTCTGCCTATCCTATGCGATCTCAGAGCTTGTGAGGATATTAAAAGGCATGGCAGAGGAGCCTGCTGAGAAATATGCAGACAAAGCGATATCAGAGTTCGCCCTCTCGGTGCTGCCAAAGATACGGATCTCCCTTCACTGCCATGAGTTCGGGGTCTTCTATGCACTTGCCAGACTGAAAGCACTGGGCCAGCCCGTCCGCACAATGGCTACGCTTCATGCTACTGTTCCTGGAAGGGCAGCCGGCTACAGATCGCTTGAGATGATCGCAAGGAACGACAAACGCTGGCCTCCGAACACGAGTGTGTCAATGGCAACCCTTGAGAGTCTGGCTAGATATGCAGATGTTGTGACATTCGTCGGCGATTCCACGATGAAAGAGGCGATGCTCTTCTACGATCTAAAGGGGATAGTTATAAGAAATGGCATCGAGGTTGAGCAGGATTACATAGACTGGGAGAAGAAGAACCGCTGCAGAGCTAGAATACAGAGGTATCTCTCCGATACGCTACACGATCTGTATGGCGGAGAGAAGATAGATCCTGAGAACATAATCCCGATATTCACTATATCGAGAATAGAGATAGAGAACAAGGGATATCCCCAGCTTCTGGACGCCCTGGTCCTCCAAGATCACCTCCTCAAGCATAGAGCTATGAAGCAGAGGTTCGCCGAGAAGCTCAGGGTGGTCTGTTTTCTCATAGCAGCGCACGGTCCAAAGCCGAAGGACAAGCTCCCTCATGGGTTTCCCATCAACCTAACGCCTGAGATACTGGTTTGGGAGGAGAATCGGCTTTATAACATGATACAGCAGAAAGGGCTGGAGCCGTGGCGGCTTGTATCCGGAAACCGCATAGCATCTGCTGTTCTCTATCCGCAGTGGGTCGGACCGGATGATGGCGGTTTGAATATGAGGTCTGATGAGATCATGGCGGGCTGTGTGGCAGGGATATTCCCATCGCAGTATGAGCCTTTTCTTCTTACTGGATTGGAGGCGGGCAAAGAGGGCACTCCAAGTATAGTAAGCAGAGCATGCGGTTTCAGCGACGCTCTCAAGAAGATAAAGAGGCTCACCACAGGCATGGGCGGTGTTGTGGTTGTCGATAACATCGATTTGACCTACAATGAGATCGTGCTCAATTACGCTCTGGCCATGGATTACTTCACATGGAGCTATGTCGCAGATCAGGTCGAGTACAGGCTTCTCTGTGAGGAGTCCTTCGCGCTAGCCAAATACATGGACTGGAGAGAGCCGGTTATGGAATACTACAAGAACCTCGTGGTGTGAAAATGAATATAGCATATCTAAGCACCGAATATCCTCCCCTAGTTTACGGGGGGCTCGGCGTATATGTGGACTCCATCTCCCGAGAGATAAGCTCTCTGGGCCACAAGGTCTCTGTATTCACCATGGGAAGAGCGGAGCTGAAGAGAAAGGAGACCAAGAGGGGGGTGACGGCATTCAGGGAGATACCGCTGCCCATGAGCGATGCTCTTGAGATATTCTACTCAAAAGATACATTGGCGTGGGGGAGCGGTCTCGATTTTCTCAATGATCTTCTCAGCTACAATCAGCTCGCAGCTGCCCGCGCAAGAGACTCTGGCCCATTCGATCTCTGTGTGGCACATGACTGGCTGGCACTTCCAGGAGGATTAGCGCTTCGAAAGGAGATGCCACTGATATATCATGTGCACGGCACAGAGGTCGGGCGATCCGCTCATCCTAATCAGCAGCTCGTATCTCTGGAGATCAAAGGTGCAATGCTGGCGGATCTTGTTCTCACAGTATCCTATGCGATGAAAGGGGAGCTTGAAGGGCTCGGGATTCCCGCGGAAAAGATAAGGGTATGCCACCACGGAGTCGATGTGAATCTCTTCGATCCACATGCTTTAAAAAAAGAGAGGCTTGCGAGGCTCAGAGAGAGCTACGGATTCAAGGATTCAGATCGTGTCGTGCTCTTTCTGGGAAGGCTCGAGCCGGTCAAGGGCGTATCCGAACTCCTGATGGCCTTGCCATTGATAAGAAGAGATCATCCAGATGTCAAGCTCCTGGTCGTGGGTGACGGGACTCTGAAAGAACATGTGAGATCCGAGGCTGAGAAGCTGGGCGGAATCGTGCTCGTGGATAGTTTTCTTGATACCCGCGATAAGATATATCACTACGCTCTGGCGGATCTCTGTGTCTTCCCAAGCCTCTACGAGCCCTTTGGCATCGTGGCGCTCGAGGCGGGTGCCATGGAGCGTGCCTGTGTGGTTGGCGCAAGCGGAGTCAGCGGCCTGAGGGAGATAGTAATGAATCCAGCATCGGATAACCCGACAGGCATTCATGTAAATGCCAGGGACCCGAATGATATCGCATGGGGTGTCGGTCTTGCTCTTGAGGACATGGACCGGCTCAGGGCGTGGGGCAGGAACGCCAGAGAGCGTATACTGGAGAACTTCACCTGGCGCAAAGCGGCTGAGAAGACGATAAAGATCTACGAGGAGGTTATCTCATACCGGAGCTGAGACGTCACTACTTTCTGGAAGAGTACTGCATAATCGCTAAAGAGCGCGCTAAGCGCCCAACGGATTTCATCAGGCCTCTTGAGGAGAAGCGCTCTAAGGCATGCCCATTCTGCCCGGGAAACGAGGAGATGACCCCGCTCGCTACAGCTGCTTACAGAGATGATGGTGTATTCTCCGATGGAGAGCGAAGAATCAGGGGCTGGTGGGCCAGATGCATCCCCAACATGTATCCTGCGATGGTCCCGAATCCAGAGGCGCCGACGAGAGAATGGATCGCGATGCATGCGAATGGCTATCATGAGGTTATAATCGAATCGCCCGATCATGAGAGCAGCCCTGCGACATTCTCTCAAGATATGATATCCAGGATGATAGGAGTCTACGCAGATAGGTATCGCTATTACAAGGAGCGGGGTTCCGCATACATCTCCATATTCAAGAACTGGGGACGGGAGGCGGGTGCGTCGCTGAGCCATACACACACCCAGCTCATAGCGCTTCCCATCTTGCCACCGCTGATCATGAGAGAGCTCTCAGCGATATCATCGATGCCCATCTGCCCATACTGCTCTATTGCGAGAAGAGAGGTCTGCTCTGAGAGATTTGTCTTCAGCAAAGGGGAGTGGGCTTGCATAGCGCCCTTCTACTCGCAGTCGCCATATGAGATATGGATCCTGCCGCTAAAACATATCAGCGATCTGAGCGAACTGGATGAAGCGATGCGGAGAGATCTGGGTTCTGCGCTAAAAGAAGCGCTTCTGCGGTTATCTCTGCTCCTGAAAGATCCCCCATACAACTACATGATATTCCAGAAGGATTCCGGCTACCATTTAAACATCCGGATCCAGCCGGTGACAAGCAAGATCGCCGGATTCGAGAAGAACACGGGCATGTTCATAAATCCCGTTTCACCGGAGCAAGCGGCTTCTGACCTGAGATCAGCGCTGTGAGATGCTCCTGTTCGGAACGGCAAGAAGCCAAAAGCTGTGAAAGAGTTAAATCATTTGATTGAGTAAGATGTATTGTTAAAGGTGAGCAGATGCGTATAGCTATGTTCTCATGGGAGAGCCTTTACTCGATAAAAGTAGGCGGTGTGGCCCCGCATGTATCCGAGCTATCGGAGGCCTTGGCGAGGCTAAACCATGAGGTTCATGTTTTCACTAGGCGAGGCGATTTCGAGTATTATGATAAGATCAATGATGTCCACTATCAACGTGTAGACTGCCAGCCATCCTGGGATATAGTTCAAGAGATGGACTCGATGTGCAACGCCATGGTTGAACGATTCAGAAGCGTCCAGAATATATTCGGTAAGTTTGATGTTATACATGCGCACGATTGGCATCCTGTGCTAGCAGCTGTTAAAATAAAGAAGGATTACAATATACCTCTCGTTTTCACAGTCCACAGCACCGAATGGGGACGAAACGGCAATAACCATCCACAAAATTCGACATCGAGAGAGATTGCCCATCGCGAGTGGCTTGGCGGCTATGAGTCTGCCAAGGTAATAGTCACTACGCAGAAGATGAAGGAAGAGCTGATGATGCTCTACTCGATACCTGAGGGCAAGATCGAGATAATTCCAAATGGTATAGTCATCGGGAAGCTGAGAAGGAATCTCGATCCGGGCAGGGTCAAGGAGCGTTTTGGCATACATCCTCTCGCGCCAACGATCCTCTTCTGCGGTCGGCTCACCTACCAGAAGGGACCGGATCTTCTGGTCAGAGCCATACCCGATGTGCTGAGAGAGCGATGGGATGCGAAGTTCCTATTCGTTGGGGAAGGGGATATGAAGGGGGAGTGCGAGCGCCTGGTAAGAGATCTCGGCGTTGAACACGCATGCAGGTTTCTAGGATACCTGCCGAGCTCCACAAAAGAGGAGCTGATGAACGCATGCGACATAATATGTCTCCCCAGCAGAAACGAACCTTTTGGTATGGTGGTTCTGGAGGCGTGGGACGCTGGAAAGCCTGTTGTAGCCACCGATGCCGTGACCATCGTTAAGAACTTCGAGGATGGTTTGCTAGCTTACATCCAGCCGGAATCCCTCGCCTGGTGTATCAAACGCCTACTCAATAACCCTGATGAGATGAAGAGGTTAGCTGCAAACGGCATGAATAGAATAGCACAGGAGTTCAGCTGGGACAAGATAGCAACGAAGACCATAAAGGTTTACGAGGATGTGTTGAAGTCTATGTAGCTGAACATGCTGTGTTGAATAATGTTCAGCTACATAGAATCGATTCATACGAATCAAAATTTTTGATGATATTCAACACAGCAGCCTGAACAACAGCCATCAGGTATCGTTCCCAACAGAAGATCGAGACAATTCAGGGCTTGGGGCCGATCAGGCAGAAGAATGCCAGGCGATTCTCTGTCTGCAGATATGATCACATTCGGATATATTTAGAAAGCCGCTACAAGTCAAGGTGTATGGTTCTTCCCTCGATCACATCCATCTCGCTTATGCTGAGATGCTTTGCGCTATCCGGGTTCATTATTGATGTAATCCCCCTCGGCCCTCACACCACCGTTGCTCGATGTGGAGTACGGCAGACGGAGCAGATATACACCATTCACGGGTTCTGTCTCAACAGCGTACTGGAATCTCCGCCCCTGATTGGTCGTGAGGTTGAGCAAGGCGATTACAGGCCCATCACTCCTGCCCGTCACAACAGCGCCTGGAAGATGCTCGAAGATCTTGACCTTGGCGCTCTTCGGCTTCTCCCCCAAGAACGTCTCGGACTCGTAAACGAGTCTAAAGTTGCTCATGTTCAGCCCGTCGTAAAGCTGGAGGCGCGCGAGTATGGTTCTTCTGAGCCGATCTGTGAGCTGTATGCTCACATACTTTCCCATGCTCTCGTATCTTAAATAGCTAGATGGATCCTCGCCAAGCCAGCGCGCCGTCGAGGGAAGCGTTAGGTACAACATCTCCCAGGAGGTTATCACATACCTGACGCCTCTCCTCTGCAGGATCTCCTCTGCTGCGCTCTCATTCTCGGATAAAAAAAACCTGCACGAGTCGTTTATCCCTGCCTGGAAGTTGTTCGATACCACTGGACGTTCTGCCAAGTATATGATCCAGTTTCCATAGCCCCAGTTGCTCATGATGCTGTATTCGGGTTTGTTGAACGGCTCATCGAAGAAGCTCGTCTTCGGAGTGTTATCCCTTATCCATTCGAGCGCATCCAGCCAGTCTTTCTCTATCTCTGGGGGATCATCCGAGAGCTTTCCAAGCCTCCAGAGAGAGGGAGATGCCATAACAAGAAGAATCACGAGGGTGATAGAGAAGAGAGCCCTTCTCTCAAGGCCTCTGCTCTCTAAGAGACGGAGTACCTCTCCAAAGAGAAATGCTACGAGGATGGAGATGTTGATCGCCAGGATATAAAGAAACCTCTTCTGCCCGAATGTCAGGATCAGAGCGACAGCAGTCCATATTATGAAGAGGATCTTTTTATCATCATGCCAATAACGTTTCGTTATCAGAATCAGTAGCGCTATGGAGAGCATCACATTTAATCCCAGGATCGATGCGAGGCTGAGGGAGAGGAGCGGAGAGGCTTCTTCGATAAGCCCCGACATCTCAAAGCCCAGCATGTACTGAATTCTGGATAGGAGCTGGACGTAAACGACTGATGTGTAGCTATCCTTGAAGAGATAAACCGCAACTGCAACTATGAGACCTGAGGATATCATTATTCCCGGAAGCGAATACCATGGCAGCCGTCTGTGGCCGATTACGGAGAGGGCGTGGCCAAATAATACAGCACCGAGTATAGCGAATATGGCGATGGCAGATGGCATCATCCACGATCTGTTCCAGAAGGGAAGGACGAGAAGCGAGGCGAATGCCAATGAAATAAAAATATCTTTTGATGGTATTTTACCATCCTTTAGCTCCAAAGACATCCTTGCGATTGCATAGATCAGAACTATTATCAGATAAGAAGCGGAGCCCAGCCAGGTATAGGCCAGAAGCGCCATGAAGAGGCCCGCTGCCAATGACCACTTCAAATCGCGACTGGAGCGCAGAAGCGCAAGCACGATGAGGGAGAGAAGTAGAGCCTCAAGAGCATGATGATCGATGTATCCTATTGAGGAGACTGTAACTGCATATGGTGATATGGCAAGGAGAAACGCTGATGCCAAGCCGATCCTTTCATCAAAGAGCTCTTTGGCCACCAGATACACAACGCCAACTGTGAGCGCCCCGAGAAGCGGAGGCAGCAGTGACGCCAGAAGCTCCACACCGTATCTGCTTCCACCGAAGAAGGTGACGATTGCTCCGAGGATATCAAATAGCGGTGGCCATGTTAGCTCCAGGCCATGAGGGTAATCGATATATGAATCGAACCATAGCGTGTTGGGAAAGTGGTTCAACGTGTAAAAGATCCTGCGCATATGATAGTATGAATCGAAACCGTAAAAGAGAACAGATCCATTCGATACCGCAAATCTTCCGATGTAGAGCCTCAAGAGAAATGCTGAGAGCATCAGCATTGCAACACAAAGCGTGCGTCGCGATCTCATGCAAGACCATCCGTTCTCTAACTAGAATATACTGTTTTCTATCACGTTTTTGTGTTGAATAATTCGAATCGATGCGGTCTTCAGATGTCGATTTTTATCAAACCTAAGCTCCCCCGTTTTTAGGCATATAACGCCGAAGCATAGCGATTAGCAGTGAGCAATA
>CAZMZV010000053.1:0-7141 GCA_964570975.1 uncultured Methanotrichaceae archaeon
TACGAGCTCAGAAGATACCATTCAGGCACAACTGGGAGACTGTTGTCACTCCGGTGGTCGATTTTGCCATGAACCTGAGCGAGGTTGATACTGAGAGGATAGCGCTAATGGGCATAAGCTTCGGCGGCTATCTGGCCCCGCGTGCTGCGGCCTTCGAACATCGGATTGCTGCCTGTATCGCAAATGGCGGACTCTACGACTTCAATGCGATCATGCGGCAAAGAGCCCCGCCGGAGATCGATGAGATTCTCAGCGACGAGAACGCATCCAGGGAGTTTGACATGTATATTCGGGAGTTCATGAATCAGAGTCGGACAGCAGGCGCAAAACTGGGGCATGGGATGCTCGTCTTCGGAGCTGAGACGCCGAGCGAATACTACAGGATGGTCGAACCATACAACTTGAGGGAGGTCGCACCTCTTATCAAATGTCCAACCCTCGTCGTCGATTCGGATGCCGACACGATGCTCGCTGGCCAGGCGAAGCCGCTTTACGATGCTCTCACATGCCCGAAGGAGTTCCTCTTATTCACAACAGAGGAGGGGGCTGGGTTGCACTGCCAGATGGGAGCCGTGATGATATCAAACGAGAGGATATTCAACTGGCTTGATGATGTATTGCATAGGAATTGAGGGGGCTCCTCTTGATCTTAAGCAGGAGCATTAGGCAAACAGCCACACATGCTTGCAGCGCGCGATCATGCCACCACGCATAGATCGTGCACATCCTCCTTTTTATCTCTGTTAGGGGATGCAGAGATCTCTGCTTCCTACCGTAGGGTTCACCTTCGCCACAAGCCCGCTGCGACGAGCAGGAGCACAAATAGCACGAGCGCTATGCCGAAGAGAGGGGCTCCAGAGACAGAGGGCAGCTGGCTATCAACTGTGACGTTCTCCATAAGATAGCCCTGCACGCTCTCGGCCTGGAGCTCGGATGGCCTCTCAAGCTCCATGCCTGCGCCCGAGGATGCTGTCGTGTTCGCCGATGGGGTATAAGCGGGCTTGTGGCGTGACGAGCTCGATCTACTCTCAGTCGCTTTCGCCTTAACCGGCATGATGCCGCTCATGTACTCATCCAGAAGAAGATTGCCGCAGGTGTGATGGCAGCATGCAATCCCGTAGTCATTCACCAATTCCCTATACTGATCGACCAGTTTTTCAGCCACCTCCTTCTCCGGATGCCATCTCTCCTTCCTGGCTGTCTCCAAAAGCCGGGCATCTATCGCCTGCAGTGCCCATGGATTGCTCGCCCGGAAGAACTCATTCAGACCTAAATTATATTTGTCCTCCACATAGATATCGTGGACCTCCTTCCAGGTGTTCTCGCTCACCAGATCCGGCACCGTCGCCTCCCAACCCCAGAGGTACTCCACGAACTTGTCCATCTCGCGCGCGCCCGAGTATCCCTCCTCCATCATGCCCTCGATCCATTTCGGATTGTAATACCTGGTCCTCAGCTCCTTCGAGAAGAACTCGTTGAGAGTATGAACCCTCTCCTTTCGCGGATCCCTGGCATCTGTCACGTACAGCTCGGGGGTCGTGCCTGTTATCGTGCGGGCTGCCAGTGCTATACCGCCCAGATACTGGAATACATCATCGTTGTCTACGAATCCGTAGAGGTTTGAGTTCGTGTGGTGTACAGCTGCCTCGACCTCAGCTAGATTCGCGCTGAAGACCTCGACCTGCTGCTCCGCTGATAGATATCTTCCGGAATCGAACCTCCCGCCCCACATGCCGTCGCCGTAGATGTACGACATTCTGGATATGAAGAGATGGCCAAGCTCTGAGTCGTTCTCCCATCTGTCGCTCGCTGATATCGGCGCGTCCATATTCGGTCCGTATGTTCCGGCAGCTTCCAGGAATATCCTCGCTCTCGAGAGGTACTCGGCCTCTTCAACCGTGAAGTTTCCGCTCTCAAGCAAGCGCTCTCTTATCGAATCCGAGTTCTCCTTGATGTAATTGGGATATGAAGCATCGCTATCATTGGAGGCTAGCCTTATCGCTTTATCTATGAGCGAGAGCTTCTCAGGGAAGAGATCTCTGTAGAGGCCTGATGGCACCACAACAACATCTATCCTCGGCCTTTTGAGCTCAGACAGGGGAACGAGCTCGACATCGCTAACCCCGCCATAGGCATCGTACACGGGCCTCGCGCCTATGAGATGGAGTATCTCAGAGTCCACGACTCCGTGATCCGTCATGGCCCACGCCCAGAGCACAATCGCCACCTTTCTTGGGTATGTGCCGTTGTGCTTCGTTCTGTATTCCTCCAGGAGATCTTCCGCGAGCTTCTTCCCGACCTCCCAGGCAGCAGATGTCGGCACCCTTCTTGGATCTACAGATCTGAAGTTCCTACCCGTGGGAAGGACCTCCGGATCTCTTATGGGATCATCGGCTGGTGATGGCGGTATGTAGCTAGCGTTGAGAGCTTTTGTTGTGTTGGTAACCTCATTGACGCACATCCTCAAACCATCCGCATAGAGTATTGAGAGGTTGAGCAGCTCCGTGATGTTGCCGTCCGCCCCTCCAAGTATCCTCTCCTGAGCCTCTCTAGCGGGTGTCGCATTGATCAGTACCTCATGAAGAAGAGATGCCGAGATGCCCTCGACCCTTTCATCATCTATGGCTGTATTCGAGGATCTGGTATCATTTTCCTCGATCCATTCCGAGATGGCGCGCCTGTATTCATCGCCCAGCATGGAATTGACCATGGCGACAAGCGATTCGTTCTCGTATGGCATGCCGAATGTATGCAGACCGTACGGCATGAAGGCGAGCTTGAGCTCACCCAGATACACCTCAAGATCTGAGAGGAAGCTCTCAAATGCAGTCGCATTCTCTATAGAGCTCAAGTTCTGACCGAGATCCTCATCGAGGTGCATCTCCTCACATATCTTCAGGATATCTTTTCTGTACTCCTCCTTCACGCTCTCGTTGAGCACACTTCTGTAATCGCTTATGCGATCTGCCAGTGTGGAGAGATTCCCGTAGAGGCCTGCAGCCACGATCGGAGGGGTCAGGTGCGTTATCATAACCGCGCTGCCGCGCCTCTTCGCCTGCGTTCCCTCCGCGATGTTATCCACGATATAGGGATAGACCACAGGAATATCCTGTATCAGGAGTGACGGCCAGTCATCATATCCTACAACCCCCTCTCTCCCGGGAAGCCACTCCTGCGTGCCATGCTTCCCGAGGTGGATTATAGCATCTGCATGGAAGCCATGCTTCAGCCAGAGATAGAACGCGATGTACTGATGATGCGGCGGAAGATCTGTGGAGTGGTATAGAAGCGTGTTGTTCTCCAACCACCCCCTGCTCGGCTGTGGAAGCAGGATCAGATTGCCGAAGGAGATCTTGGGTATAACTATGTAAGAGCCGCTGGAGTTGCTGAATACCATGATCTCGCCTGGCGGTGGGCCCCAGCGCTCGATGACCTCTCTCCGTCTGTATTCAGGAAGATCCTCGAACCAGTGCTGGTACTCCTCCGCGGGTATGAGTGTCGCATTGCCCCTTGCGACCATCGCCTCGAGCTCGCCGGGCGCCCATGTGCCTATGTTCGTCCCCTGATGCGCCAGCAGATCCACCAGCACCCTCTCATCTGGCACATCTCCCTCGATCCTGTAGCCCAGATCCTTCATAGAGCTCAAGATATTCCTCAAGCTCCTGGGCACGTTCAAGTAGCATCCCTCGATGTTGTCCTTGCCGCCGCCGTGGTTGTAGTAGATAAGAGCGATCCTCTTCTCAGAGTTCTGCTTCTTCAGACGCACCTGCGCTAGAGCTCTGTCAGCGATCCTCTCCACCTCTTGAGTTATAGCGGAGTAGATCGTATCGTTCTTTCCAGCGATCGCTATTGGATCGAAGACGCCATCCATCTCAGGGAGAGCGATCTGGAAGTAGATCTCCATCGGGCTGATGCTCGAGTTCGACCACTCCTGAGGAGATTGATAGTAAAGACGCATGCCACGCAGCACCGGCACATCCAGATGCTCCAATATGGCCACACCTCTATCAGGATCGCCGTAGTTCAGACGGAACGGCTTTGTGAGAACGGCCGCATCTATCAAGCTCGTGTTATTTAAAACAAAGAATTTCTCGAGGGATGACGCATTCGAGAAACCTATGCATATGACATTTGCTCCTTTTGACTCGAGGGATCTAACGAGATCGCTCCTGTCCGGCTGCCCCGTATCCCCGTAGTAGCTGATTACGCCTATGGTCGGCGCGCTGCTGTTGAACTTATACCACTCAAGATATGATGTGATGTTGTAAAAGAGGTCCGGCGAGTCGGGATGGAAGATGTACTCCTTCGGCGCCTGAAGTGGTTCCTCGCTCTTCAAATCCATACCGAAAAAGTTCGCGGCCAAATATTTAATGAGACGGCGCATGTTCTCCACACCGCCGTACTCCCAGTATCTCTCTATATCCGGATGGGAACTCAGATTCACGTTTCCAAGATGCTGGTAGCCTGGCGAGCTGAGGACTATCACGATCGCCCCTCTTCGCTTCGCATCCTCCACGAGAGGCTCAAGCCTTGATGCGGTATCGCCGCCGATCATCTCGAGGAGGATGAGATCGTATAGAGACAGGTTCGTATCAGGAGTTACGGCATCCGGCGAGAGCAGCGTTATGTTCAGAGGGGATTGATTGATCGCAAGCCTTAGTGAGGGCTGCTGTTCGACCGTGGCGAAAAGAGCGTTTGGTCTCTCCATGACGACCTCAATCTCCACGCGGTCGCACTCCTCAGGCCTCGCGTTTCGCGGGCCGTAGTAGAAGAGAACGCGATCCCCGCTCTTCAAGACCGCAGACTCAGGAGAGACAAGAGGCACGGACTCCTCCGGGTAGTTTATCCAGTACCTCCATGAGTTGTTTTTATCCGCAGCGAGACCAGCGATCGATTCTACGGTAAGACCGTAGAGATCGAGAAGCGAATCGTTCACCTCGAGATCGATGCCATTCGAGAGCGCGAACCTCGCCAGTGCACCGAGAGCCGTCCTCTGATCTATGGAATAATTCCTTCCGCTCGTCGCTGTTATGTTCAGTCTCGCGCTCTCGAGCATTACAAAACCTTTCAGAGAGATGTTCTCGCTGGCATTGTTGTTTCGAGGCTGGCCGAAGGCGTAGAGCCTCCCATCATCTGCTCCGATGAAGACGATGCCGTCTGATGCGGCTGGAGACGACATTATGTATTCGTTTATCGGATAGCTCCAGAGCACGGTGCCGTTGAGCGCATCTAAAGCATAGACTGCGCCCGCGTCTGTATTGGTTCCGACGTACACCTTCCCGTCGAGGACGAGAGGCGATGATTTCACAGGCCCGTTCACTTCGGTGCGCCAGATAATAGCGCCATCTGATGCGTTGAAGCAGCTCACATGCCCCCTGGGCCGGTCATCCGAGCCCACGTATACGCGGCCGAATGCGATCGCAGGTGTCGAGATGGTGCCATTGATATTCCCCTTCCATATAAGCTCCCCCGTCGTGGCGTTGAGCGCAAGGAGCGAGCTCTTGGTTGCTATGAATACCCTACCATTCGAAAGAGCCGGGGTTGATGTGATGCCATCCTCCGTGCCCTTTTTCCAGAGCACCTCTCGGCTGGATGTATTCACGCAGTATAGAGCATCTCCGCCTGGGAAGTAAAGCATCTGATCTGAAGATGCTGGAGATACATAAGGTGAGACAGCTCCGGTGGAGATATTCCAGAGCTCTTCGCCTTCGAGACCGAAAGCATGAAGCGTTCCATCGGAGAAGCTCATTATATATATCGTATCGTTCTCGATAAGGGGAGATGATGCTACACCCCAGTACCCAGGCTCCCACTCGATCGTCTTGTTCCAGAGGGTCGCTCCGCTTTTGAGATCTACGCAGTAAACATCGCCTGTCAGCGATCCGATGATTATCCTATCATCAGCCACGGCAGGGCTCGAGGCGCTCCCCCTCCCACCGATGGGATTCCGCCATAGAACCTTTCCGCTGTTCTTGTCGAGGCACGCGAGCCCGAGCTCGCCCTTGAACGTCATGTCGGGCCAGTTGGCGACGAAGATCTTGTCCCCATAGATCGCTGCAGAACCGCCTATGTAGCCATGCCCCGTAAGGCTGGTGCTCCAGAGCAGATCAAGCTCGGCTACAGAACCGCTGATGTTGCCGGTTCTCTGATTGTCGCCATGAAACGTCAGGAAATCCGCATCCACAACCGATATCACCAATATCATCATAACCAGCAAACAGCCAGAATGAAAGGCATCAGATCCAATTCTGGAGTGTGTCATAGCGAATTCCCCTCTTGAAGGATAAAGGATGGCGATTTGAGAGAGAGTATAGACTTGAGCTGATCAGACGGAGATTCTTGCATATTGCCAAATACCGGAGCCACAGCATCCGTCAGACATCCAGCGGTCCGCACAAAAGAAAAATGCGGAATGCAGATCTCATACCTGTGCGTCAGAGAACCAGATCTCGCATCGATCACGGCCATGTTCAACACCTAAACTATATCTGATTTCAATCCGTTTCATTTGATTAAGTTTATTTGATTTTACTTAAAATTTTTGGTTTAATATGCGAACTGCAAGAAAATTGGGGAAATGCGCGAGGAAACGCCCGATGCAGCAAAATCTGTGTGCTGTGAGTTTTCGATCTCCTGGCCGGATGGCATTCAACTGTATTGATGCTCAGGAGCTGAGGAGATCCTGCGCAGCGAATTCGTGACTCGCTGCTACCTCAATGCCTCAGAAAGACCAAGACCAGCAGCATTGCAATGCCAAGTATTAAAATTGCTTGTAATGCGGCAAAAATTATCTCTCTTATATGAAATTTCATATCTGGAGAACACGGCTCTGAGATCGGCCTGGAAGCCAAATCGGCTTTATCAAGCGATTTGTAACTGTAAGCCTCACACGTCAAATACGCGAACGCCAGAGCTGAACGTCTACGCCATACAGACAGCAAAAGCTCAGCTACTCTACCCACCACTCCAGCCAAACGCATTCTGCCTCCTTATGGTCTCCCAGCGTGCTGCTCTCACACCGAGCAAGCATTCAGGCGCACCGAGCGAGAATAACAGTGATATGTTAAAATAGAGTTATTTGTAGATAAAACCATACTAATTACAGTTAAGTATCACAATTAAGAAGTTGACTACCTCTATA
>CAZMZV010000053.1:7241-10897 GCA_964570975.1 uncultured Methanotrichaceae archaeon
ATCTGAATTACTAAACAGAACAGCTGAATATGGCATCTACCTTCGAACCAGCATATTTTTCATCGATCTTGTATGGGTTCTCGCTCGCACAGCATGGCAGGAAATCCTCTCTCAGCCCGAGATCTTCTGGATACGTGTAGTTAAGTTGACTGAGAATAGATTTACTCATCTTGAAGTTCCCCAGATATGCCTCATCGATAACGGCATCATCTGAGACGAAGGTGAAGCCTGAATAGATATCCGATGTCGATGTGATCCTGAATGCCATACCCCTCTTCTCGAAAATCGCCTGCAAGGATCTCGCTGGAGTTACATCCGCGAAGACATACGCCTGTGGCGCCAGTATTCCAACATTTATAACGGTCTTCAACAGGTTGGTTGCATGATAGTTTGTGGCTATCGTCTTATCGTCATTTATGTAGCTATTTTTTGTGTAGATGCCTTTGCCTTTATAAAGAATGCTCTGCCGGTTGTATAAACTCGTGGGAATGCTCTCGTTGATTTTAACGGTGTATCGATACTGATCTCTTACGGGGATGTAACGGCTCTCGTTTATCACTTCCTCATTTATCTCTATCCAGTTGACCTGACTTGAAAGGCTGAGCAGATCGCTCAGGACCAGCCGTCCATCGCCGCCATGTGAAGCCTCCTGCAGACCGATCTTGGCGAATCCATCAACATCCACGCGCCTCGAGAAATTTCCGTTTCCTGTGACCCTTGTCTCTGTATCAAAAGTTAGGGGAACTGTGCTCTGGCACCGGCTCCAGCTGGAAGACATCGTCGAGTTGTTCACAGTGACCTCTATGCAATATCCCACCTTAGCCTCACAAAAAGAGAACTCGATGATGCACAGCACTGCAACAACAGCCAGAGCTATATCCCATATCTTCAAATAAATATGGCTCCTTACATCCGGTTACAGCTACTCTATCGTGTACGACATATATAGATTTTTCGAGACTCCGGCTCTCAGGAGCACATCGAGTATTTGATTGATCTCGGCATCACCGAACAAGCCTTCCACTGGCCCGATAGTTTCGTCTAATACCAGAGGATAGATATGCCTCTGTAACCTCTGTGGCGGGAGCTCGGAAGAGGTGCCAAGTATGTTCACATCGATCTGGAAATTGCCGGCTGAGATTGATGCTGCGACTTGTGATATGCCCCTACCGCCTGTCGCGCCGCTTGCCGCGGCGGCCCATGAATAATATGCCGGTCTCAGGCCTTCATCTCTGTACGAATCTATTGTCAGATCGAGATTGGTGTACTTGCCGTTGTGCCACATCTCAACGGTATGAGATACTATATGGCTTTGAGTGGTTGTATCCAGTGGCCCGTAGCCTGCCCCGCCATGGAAAACCGCTGTCGGAGTGGCGGCTATTGAAGACCTGTATATCTCGTTAGTGAACTCGGCATGCTCCTCGGTCCTGGAGTTTCTGCTGTAGCTAGAGGATACCAGCCTTCCAGTGGCGATTTCATGATCGAAAGAGACGAGGTTGGATGTTCCCGCTGCTGCGGCCATCGATCCCTTTAATCCGCGTCCCGATGATTCGACCGAGGATCCGAAGGCGCCCTCGACAGAACGTCCGTTGATTACCCGCTGGATGGAGCTCACACCATTTGCTTCAGTGGCGAAATCTGCGGATTCGTAAACGATAGCAGGTAATATGGAGATGTCATTTTTATAAGAATCGATGCCCTTCAGCGTCAGAGACTCGGATATCTCACCCACATTTGAATATAGTTCCCTGTTTATTTTGACATCCGCGTAGACAACGGATGTGGTCGCCAGGATCAGAAAGAGAACGGCAACTGCTGATCTCATCCTCCACCCCCGAAGAGCCTGCTGTAGTCAGCGGACACCTTCTGCGACTCAAGCCTGTTGCAAGTTACACCGTTTCTGGAGATCGAATCTCCGAGTTCGTACTCGGCGCCATGCATCAGGTTGCTCCCGCCGAGGAATATATCCATGTTTTTGCTGAGCTTGCTCTCACCAAAGGCCACCAGGAACTTGTTTATGATATCCGCTGGAGAGTCTTTGGAGGAGATCTCAAGATTGAATATCTTCTCCAACTCGGGGTTGTTGATAATAAGAGATGATTGGATATCAGCGATGGTATCAAACCCTTTAGAGAAGTCGTAATATGATCCTTCGAAGAGGTATAGATCGTAACCATTGGATGACTGTGATGGTAATGAGATATACTGCTTTGAGCTCTTTGTATACTTATGCACTATACCATCATCGTCTTTTACAACAAGATTCTCAGATGTCTGAAGATCCGCGGATTGGATGTTTGTGCCTGCTATCCAGTGTTCAACAGATTTGGATAGAAGCTGTGACTTATCCGATTCTACCGTATTTATATCGACTTTAATCCCACTATCAACCGTAGTAGGATTGCCAGCTACAACTTTTGCAGTGTTCGTGTTGCTGTCCTGCCACTCGGCAGCCATAGAAGTGTATAGAATTGCGATGATTAGAGCGAGGCAGAAGATCGGCTTTCGCAGTGACATTATCCATTCATCTCCTCTGGTTCCTCAAACGTTATTCCTACGTTATAGCCCGCCAAGCTCTCGTCCTTGAGCATGCCAAATTCACAGTCATAGCAGTTGTTTATTGCGAATGCGATGTTCCTCTGCGGCAACATGACGAAATGATTGTAGTACGGGATACGCAGAGGTGCAGTTGCCTTGTTGGACTGATACAACCAGTTCCCACTTCCTATTATCAAACCGATATTACTCTGAACATACTGTATCTGAGGGGTACCTACAGCTTCCGATCCGCTTGTTGCGGTATTTGACAGAACGGCTATATTCGTCTCCGCAGTTGTAGTAGTCCCTGCGGTATTCAAATCGAACTCGGCATTTGCAGCCCCTACAGCATTCGATTGGACCCCTATGTTATTGCTGCCTATGATCAGCAAAAGGTTGCTCTGGATCTGTTGCTTCTTTTTGTCGTTGTCCTCATCTACCGTGAAAAGCGCATTATTACTGTGACTAACAACATTTTCGCTGCCGAATATGTATGCATTGTTGGCTTGGATCTGTGATGAATCCGATAAGTATGACCTGGCTATATTGCCCTGCTCGACAAAGTTGTTGTCACCCTGGATATCAGTAAAAGAACTCTGAAACTGACCTGTGCCAGTGATTATGCCTGAAGTTACGCTCGACCACCCCGGCGATTCAGACTCAGCCACATGCGTATGGACTATGGTGTTAAGTCCATTGCACGTACCCAGCAGGAATAATACTGCTGATATGCAAAGAACCATGATGATCATGAGATACTTCACCGCGACCGCCCCTCCCCATTTCAGTTTTTATTCCAAGACCTTTGAAAAATTCTGAAAATATTTTGAAAAGGAGGGGGTTAACCTCCTTAACTCACTCTTCAGGGATCATCTACACATTCAGGACACATTGGCTTGACAACTATTGGCTTGGATATATCCAAGACAGGCCAGGTTACCTTCGTTGTTCCGGCGTAGGTTGTGTCAACGACACAGTCCTTACATGTATTGACTGCGAACGCGATGTTCTTCTGTGTCTGTGTTATGGACGGGTTGCCATTTGTTATTGTAGCCACAGCTGTATTCGACTGCGAGAGATAGTTCATCTTTCCGAGAAGCACTCCAATGTTGCTCTGT
>CAZMZV010000054.1:0-9630 GCA_964570975.1 uncultured Methanotrichaceae archaeon
TATCTGAATGTAAAAGTATCCAGAGTGCGCATTCAATAAGCATCGGTAAGGCATATCTAGCGAAAAGTATATATACTATTGCTTCCTCCAAATAAACGATCTATTATGTCGCTAGCCTCAACTGTAATGGTGAAAATATACACCAGAATACGTTCGAGGATGTAGCGGCGCCTTTCTTCGGACATCATACATAGTGATGTTCATATCTATCTGAATTTATATTAATAATATTAATCGAATATAAGGAGGTGAGTGGTGATGAATCGCACTGCAAAGCTGCTGATGCTCTCAGATATCCTCGTGCTCACAGGTCTTGGGCTGATACAGCCTATACTGGCGATATTCATAAATGACGGGGTCGATGGTGGCAGTGTCCTATCAGCCGGCTTAGCGAGCACGCTCTTCCTGGTGACTAAATCGCTAGTCCAGCTGCCATTCGGAATGTACATCGACAAGGTAAAGAACAAAAGCAGATGGCTCCTCGTAGGCACATCTATAGTAAGCTGCGTGCCCGTCATGTACGTGTTCATAGATAACATACACCAGGTCTATATCGCAGAGATAATCAATGGAATAGGAAGCGGCCTCGCTTATCCTGCCTGGGTAGCGCTCTGGAGCGCCAACGTGGAGAAGGGCAACGAGGGCTTCGAGTGGTCTCTGTACTCCACATCCACAGGTCTAGGAACGGCATTTACAGCAGCGATCGGCGCTGCAATCGCCAGCATGCTTGGATTCACCGCCACCTTCGTATTCACAAGCCTGATGTGCCTTTTCGGCGCAGGGATAATACTTATGCTCGACCGGGAAGAGCGTGTCAACTACTCCGGTCTGAAGGCGAGGCTTGTAGCTGAGAACCTCTGAGAGAGAACAGACCGGTTGACATCATTTTCAAACTCTAGCCAAGTGGCGCTGCCTCCACAACCTCTAGCCCCAACTGCGGTTCAGGCTTTCATCTCCTACTGGATTCGAGGTTGTTCTAATCCCATCCGCATGCTGCTATCATCGACTCCAGAGAGGCGGAGCGCACTAGAGGTCTGATGGTCTTTTGGACCTGGTTGACGGCGACTGAAAAATCGATGGTTATATGCGCTTATCGCCAATCTGATTTTGCGGCCTGCTGATCTCTATCACAAAACCCATTATGCTCCTGAATTCAGCCCTCGCCCTCTATCTTCTTTTTGGCCTTCGAGGCCTTCTCTGCGATATCTTTTTTCCCGCCGACATGGGCTATAGCCTCAACAGCCTCAAGATAGCGCACGATCTGGTCCAGATAGTTTATAAGATCTCCATGGTAGGCGTAGATCCCGTACTCGTCGCTGAAGAGATCTATTATCTCTTTCGGATCATTCCCAGCTGATCTGAGATCTAGGATCTTTAGAGATACGGCCCGCTCGACGCAGCCGCAGTATGGCGCTTCATTGCAGGTGCATCGCATGAAGTCGCTGGCGAACCTCAGACACTCCGCCTGGATGTTTCTCGGCAGCTTGAGCAGATCGGGGCTAGCTATGAGCTCGAAGAACGAGCCGTGAAATATCCGCTCTGATATCTGCATTCTGAGGGTCGCAGATATCCGCTCGGCTGCCTTGAGAAATATCGCGTCGAACTGCTCAAGATCCACAGCTATCTCCAGCGGCTCTTTATCAAGCTCAATGCCTTTCAGCACGATCTCCGCCTGCTCAGGAGTGAGAAAGTGAGCCGCAACCGCCATCCCGAGCCTTGTAGGGGCCACACCTCTAACGAGACCCTTCTCCCTGAGAATGGCGAGCGACCTATCGAGATCGTCGAGCCCGATTGTATACGAGTGGAGCCGCTTCAGCTCATCTATGGATCTCACAAGAGCCGTGTTCGCAAGGACCTCTTCGAGCTGTTGCTGCTCCTCATACTCTGGCGCGACATCCTCCACAGAGCCGCTGAGCAACCTTAGAGCAATCTCATCCTCGCTCTCAACGCTGCTGTAACGCTTTCCGGGCTCCGCTAAGATATACACAATGCCTTTATCATGATAGCCCGGTCTTCCAGCCCTTCCCAGCATCTGATTGAACTCATGCACGCTCAACCATTCGATCCCCATGGCCAATGTCTCGAATATCACCTGCGAGGCTGGAAAGTCCACACCTGCCGCTAGAGCTGAAGTTGTGACCACCGCATTTATCCTGCCCTGAGCAAACATCTCCTCTATCCGCTTGCGTTCATGATACTGAAGCCCGGCATGATATGCGACAGCTCCAGGAATCGCCTGGGCGAATGCAAAGCATTTCCTTCTGGAGTTTGTGAATATTATCGTCTGGCCTCTGTAACCTGTGGATGATGTAAGAGATGCAGCAGATGATACAAGTTTTCTTATGAGGCTCAGCTTCTCCCCCGGATTTGTGAATATGAGATGCCTCTCTATGGGCACCGGTCTGATCTCATATTCCACCAGATCTACCCCGAGCCTCTTTGAGAGAGCGGCTGGATTTCCAACCGTTGCCGAGAGGTATATGAATTGCGCGCCCGGAGCCACGAATCGCAGCCTTGCTATCAAGCCAGAGAGCCTGTGGCCGCGTTCATTATCCTCAAGCATGTGGACCTCGTCGATGACAACAGTCCCTATCTTGCCCAGGTCCCTTCTGCTCCGGAGCAACTGATCTATGCCCTCGTAAGTCCCCACGATTATGTCAGCAGCGAGATCTGTTGGCAAGGAGAGAGCTCTTCCGAATTTTATCCGGCTAACACCAACGCGTATGGATATCTTGAACCCAAGCTCGGAGTAGGCTGAGAGCTGATCGAACTTCTGGTTGGCGAGCGCAACCAGAGGCACGAGAAACAGAAACTTGCCTCTGCCGTCGAGGAGGTTCTTTATGCCAGCCATCTCGCCTATAAGGCTCTTTCCGGTGGCTGTAGCTGAGACGACAAGCAGGCTTTTTCCCTTCAGAAGCCCCTTATTCACAGCCAGCGCCTGCACTGGCAGAAGATTCGTGAGCCTCCCCTTCAGGAATTCCTTGAGTTCATCTGGAACCTCCAGATCATCTAGCTTCAATGGCGAGACATTCTCGCTCGCCTCCATCACATCAAATCTTGTGAGCTCCGGATCTATTCTCTCGAGGTTGAGAAGGTCTATCACATCGTCCAGGTTCTTTCTCCTGGCAAGGATCCCGGCGAGATGCTTCCTTCCAGCTCTTCCAATGCCTCTGAAGTCGGCCTCTCGATTTATCTCGTCGATGGCACAGCTGTAACATATCCTGGATTGCCTGTACTTCACCGCGTTCTCTCCCAGCAACGTTATCTTTCTCTTCCCGAGGCAGTGCTTGCAAACAGAGATCCTGTGATGCTTTAGTTGATATGAGTTCAAAAGCTCCAAGAACCTCTGCTCCAGAGCCTCCTCGCCATCCACTATGAAAATCCCCTTTGCTCTGCGGAGAAGTCTTACCGAATCATCCGGAGATAGATACCGTTCGGTATCTCTTTTGACGAGAAACTTGTAAGGCCGGGGTCCTTTCGGTGTATCCTTTATTCGCAGATACCCCTCGAAGACGACCCTATCATCTTTTACGGGCAGCAGGAGAATCCTTGATCTCTCTGCCTGAGCCAAAACGTTCAAGCTCATCTTGTCTTTGTCAGGTCGACGAGCTCGTACTTAATACCTTCTGACTCAAGCCTGTTGAGGATCCCAGGGATCTGCTCGTCGACGCTGACTATTAGAGATGAGACGCCGTGATATGCGGCCTCTACAACAGCATCTTTTGAGCCAAAAAAGATGTCCGGCTCCCTTCCAACCTTTCTCAAAGATACAAGAGCCTCTATTCCGAGCGCTCCAACGATCCCCTTCTCAGGGAGCAGCCTGGCGAGAGCCTCAAGATCGACCTGCCTGCTTCCACCCAGCTGTACCCTGGGAACCTTGCAGACCTTGATCCTCCCCTCCTCAAGGCTAATGAGGCCTCTCAGATCCGAGATTCCGACATCCTCTCCTTTAGAGGCATCGGATATCGCTATGCCGCTGGCCTCGATATCCTCTCTGTAGCGCGTGGCGTAGAGCAGACCATCCTCCATCACAAGCGTCACACGCTCCCCTTCAGAGATCTCATCTCTGGCGATTGCGGGCCAGACGGATACATGATTTATGATCTCCTCCATCACAACTCTAGCATATCGCTTGAGCTCAGCTGCGCTTTCAAGAAGCCACTCGACTCCTCTTTTCGTGATCCTGTAGCGCATTCTGCCATCAGTCTCAACGAGACCATCTGCGACAAGCTCTTTTATGTACTCTGAGACCGCCTGAGGGGTTACGCCGAGTTTATCGGCCACCTCC
This sequence comes from uncultured Methanotrichaceae archaeon, assembly GCA_964570975.1. Taxonomy (GTDB): domain Archaea; phylum Halobacteriota; class Methanosarcinia; order Methanotrichales; family Methanotrichaceae; genus Methanothrix_B. Next base: position 4,289 of record CAZMZV010000054.1, read on the forward strand.
TTCTGTCTTATGTTTGGCTGATGTGCTGCAATCTCAACAAGTATCTGAAACCTGGAGCTGTCGCGCCTCGACTGAAGAACGTTTGGCATATGTCAATCCTCGGTCAACTCTATTCTCTGACCTCTTACCGTTAATCCTTTTGCCCTTTTGGCAACCGCTTTCAGATAGACTTGACTTTTGCCGAGATCCCGTGATAGTGTGGATATCGACGTCACTCCTGAAGCAACCTTCTCTCTGAGCCGCTCTGTGATATCCCTAAGCTCCTCGTCTGACATGAAATTTACACGGATCAGATCACTTATATCTTCCATGGACGCGATAAAATTTGCATGAACACGTGAGAATGCGGAGTGGTACTCTTTCTCGGGGCTCTTGCCAGGCTCTGGTACCCTCCACTTCGTCTCTATCAACCCGCTCTTCCGGAGAAGCTCTATAGACTGGCTAACGCTCTCGTTATCTCCAAAGATGTCCACAAGCTCTCCTTCGGTGAGCCATTGATCACAGAGCTTATCGAAAACCCTTTTGTGAGACTCTGAACCAAAAGCTTGAAGCAGAGGGACCAGATCAGATGGATCGTTGATGATCCTAATTCTTTTCCCGTTCACAGAGCATCCCAGGCCTTGTTTGGAGCTTACACCACTTAAAGCTTTTGAGAGGATCCTGGGACGCGTCCGAATAAGGATTAGGTGTTTCTGACAGGCAGAAGCGGTAAAGGTCCAGATTTCTGGCCACAGCCTTATCCTGAAAGGTCTCATGAACACTATGGCCTGTGGTCATGAAGGTTTGGTTTGAAAATGCCTTTGGCCCATTTTCATTTTTATGGTTGACCTTCGGTCATGAGCGTTTTTCTATACGGCTCCGACCGTAAGTCGCGATCTGTCCGAATAAGCATAAAGTAGCTCGATACGACAAACAGACTTGCTGCTCTATATTGAGTCTTATAGGGGCACGTCCGTGACTGGCATCGTTAGATCAAAGTGACCTCCTCCCCACAGCGAGCTGTGGGGTATTTTTATATACTAAGAGAATATCCACCCTCTCTCGTGCCGGATCAAGTCCGGCATCGAAGGGGGATCGATTAACGTGATGCGAGGACCACAGCGAACGTGACATAAAAATAAAAGGATGCTTCCGCGTTCGCGCCATGACCTTGCTGATCATTCCCTTTCGCTCTGAGCGTCTTCTGGGCGAAGTTGGTTTTATTTTATTAGAATACCCCGCAGCTCGCTATAGGGAGGTGGTCAAAATGTGGGCCACCTTAATCAGATGCCTGAGCGGAAAAGTAATCAAAGCTTAGAACAACACGAGAGCTAAAATAGATTTACCTATCTCTTAATTGATCGTACCCGTCTAGCTTTCTATGCTGAGCTACAGGGGGTTAATGAAATGATATCAAAAATATATATTTCTCATTGCCGTTCTGATACCGAACTGGCTAGAGATGTCGGCTCTGCGCTCTATCGGATAGGCATCGAGTCGCTCACATCCCACTTCGAATACTCTCGCGGTATCAGCAGGGCGGAAAGGGCGGCATTCGGCATAAGATTTTCAGAATGTTTCGTACCAATAGTAACATCGAACTCGATATTCTCCAGAACTGTAAACATGGAGATCGGCTTTGCCAAGGCTATCGATCATCTGATAATTCCTCTCGCGGAGGATGGGACAGAGTTGCCCTTCATGATAGAGGACGTGGTTCCAATCACGTTCTCAGAAAGAACATTCGCGGATGCTATAGCCGATCTGCTCAAGATCGTAAGATCACTCACAAGGCTTGAGTGGCTCAGGATCCGATGCCCCAGATGCGGAGAGGAGATGACACAATATCTCACACCACAGGAGAACGTGGATCGCGCTAGAAAGGAGAAGAGGTATCTTGAGACTCTATGCTCCTTCTGCACAACCGCGATCTCCCTCGATCCGAGGACCTTCGCCCCGATCAAGGAATAGAGCGTGCCTGGCTTTTTAAGCCGCTACCGCCCTGAAGGCCGGAGTTTGCAGCCGGTCATAGGTGTAGAGAAAATGGCTTCGCGGATCAAAAGCTGTGGTTTGGTTCATTGGTCGAAAATGCCTCCGAATCATGTTCATTCCCATGGCTGCTGGTCGTGGGGGTTTGGTACGAAAAATAGGATCCCCGGCGGGCCTATTTCATTCACATGGATGGCCGTTAGCCCATGAGCGTTTTCCGGTTGCGATCTGTTGTATAGCACGGCTGCTGACCGGCTGGAGATAGGCAGGAGTAGAAGACTTAAGGTATCTGTTGATTCCTTACGTTATCCTCGTTCGGTAGAGATACTCGGACCTGTCCGAATAAGGATCAAGCGTTTCTGACATGCAGAAGCGGTAAACAATGGCCTCAGCGCTTATCCGGACAGGTCCAGATCCTCGAGAGAAGAGTTTATACCATCTGGTGCATCTTAAGCTAGGGTTCAGCTGTGTCGTACGATCCGGTTTCAAAGTGGGAGGAGTTCATCCGTTCGAGATACTGGGATGCGCTCCTTAAGGTGGCAGAATCATATCCGTCTACGCGAAGTATTGTCGTGGATTTCGCCGACCTGGATAGATACGACACCGATTTTGCGGATGCGGTGCTCGAGAGTCCGGATGTGTTGCTGGATGCTGCGCAGAATGCTCTGCAGGAGATCGTTCTTCCGGCGGATGTCGATCTGAGTAGGGCGCATATCAGAATTGTCGATCTCCCACAGCATCTCAAGACCAGGGAGCTCAGAAGCGATCACATTGGGAAGCTCATAGCAATCGAGGGGCAGGTTAGGACAGCCACTGAGGTTCGGCCGAAATTGACCACAGCGGCTTATGAATGCCAGCGGTGCGGACATGTCTTTTATGTTGAACAGTCGGGAACGAAGTTCATCGAGCCCTACGAATGCCCCAATGATGCTTGTGATAGAAGGGGTCCCTTCCGGCTTCTCCCCAAGAGATCCACGTTTGTTGATGCACAGAAGGTTCGCATCCAGGAGTCCCCCGAGGATCTGAGGGGTGGTGAGCAGCCCCAGACACTTGATGTGGAGCTCAGCGATGATCTTGTTGGCAAGATCTTCCCTGGGGATAGGGTGATCATCAATGGGATCTTGCGCTCCTACCAACGAACGACGCAGAGCGGAAAGAGCACGTACTTCGACCTGTTTCTTGATGGCATCAGCATCGAGATGATGGAGCAGGAGTTCGAGGAGATAGAGATCTCTCCAGAGGACGAGAAGCGCATACTCTCTTTGAGCAAGGATCCGGATATCTACAACAAGATAGTGAGGTCCATCGCGCCATCCATCTATGGCTATGAGGATGTTAAGGAGGCTCTAGCTCTTCAGCTCGTCTCTGGCTTCTCCAAGAGGCTGCCAGATGGCTCCAGAATCAGGGGTGATATTCACATACTCCTCGTGGGGGATCCTGGCGTGGCGAAGTCGCAGCTTCTGAGGTACATGGCAAAGCTCTCCCCCAGGGGCATATACACATCTGGAAAGAGCTCGACATCGGCTGGACTTACAGCGACAGCCATTAAAGACGAACTGGGAGATGGACGATGGACAATAGAAGCTGGCGCGCTTGTTCTCGCGGATAAAGGTATCGCAGCAGTAGATGAGATGGATAAGATGAGCCCAGATGATCGTTCGGCATTGCACGAGGCGATGGAGCAGCAGACGATCAGCGTCGCGAAGGCAGGCGTTATGGCAACGCTCAAGTCGAGGTGCGCTCTGCTCGCAGCAGCGAACCCAAAGATGGGGAGGTTCGATAAATACGAGCCGATCGCGCCACAGATCAATCTGACCCCTGCACTGATGTCCAGATTCGATCTCATATTCGTGCTCACAGACGAGCCCGATGTTGAGAGAGATTCTCAGATAGCCAACCACATACTTAAGAGCAATTACGCCGGCGAGCTGTCAAGCCAGCGCAGCATAAATCCCTCTATAAAAGATTACGATATCGAGAGCGCCACGGAGATCATCAAACCTGAGATAGAGCCTGAGCTTCTTCGGAAGTATGTTGCTTATGCCAGGAAGAACATATTCCCTACGCTTACAGAGGTGGCGATGGAGAGGTTCAGAGAATATTACATCAACCTGAGGAGCCAGGGGCAGGATGGGAACAAACCTGTTCCGATCACGGCGAGACAGCTGGAGGCACTTATACGCCTTGGAGAGGCAAGCGCAAGACTGAGACTCAGCAACAAGATCACAGAAGATGATGTCGATAGGGTTATACGAATAATGGAGTCTTGCCTGAAGAAGGTTGGCGTTGATCCTGAGACCGGCATGCTCGATGCGGATATCATAAGCTTGGGGATGAGCAAGAGCATCAGAGACAAGACAAAGCTGATGCTGAGTATCATAAAAGAGATCGGCGGGAAGGACGGGGCTCAGATCGAGGATGTTCTACAGAGGGCGGAGGCAGAGGGTATAGACAGAGATAGAGCAGAGGAGATAATCTCCCGCTTGCGACAGGAGGGGTCACTGATACAGACAAGCAGAGGCACACTCAGAGCTGTATGATGGAGAATAGCTGGGCGCAGACTCCGGTCTTCAGGCCTGAGAGGAAGTCACAGGTAGAGATGCGAAACCTCTCTCGGGGCGTCAAGCCGGGATGTGCCCGATAAGAGTCTAACTTCACAAACTAACATCAACAAACCAAAAGCCATAAAGCTCGTTTATTCGTATTCTCGACGATCGATCAGACGTGCGTAGCTGAGATCTTCCTAGCCGCCATATGAGAGATCTATCTTTATAGCAAGTGGGCTATCACATAAATCCATGGAGCTATGGAAGATTCTGATGATATGCCTTCTGATGCTTCCGATATTCTTCGTGTTAAACTACCTGGTTGTTGTTTATATGGTTCGGAGCAGAAGAGAAAGGGAGATGAGAGTCGAGAAGGCTATTGGAGAATCAATTGGAAGAGATTACAGATCCAATAAGTTTGTAACAAGACGATATAGACCCAGAAGGCCAAGATAGAGGTGCAGTTACGTTAGCTATAAGCAAGAGACTCCGGAAAACCGTCATACCAAATGCTACCGTATTTCCAAATCGTCAAGATCTCATGACGGATCGCGGGTTAATTTCGAGTTAAAGTTATATACGGCATATTTTTATTAGCACTGTGCTGAGATATGGATATTTCGCGGTGTGATTACAAAGCGCAGGGAGGATATAATATGAAAAGCAAGCTCTCGAGAACCGCATTCGTGCTGATGTTTCTCGCGGCACAAATTGTTTCCACAGCGGTATCGCAAGATAATCTGCAGATATCACAAGTTTATGATGTGGATCAATATTTCAGGCAGAAGCCGACCTATGACATACAGCAGTTTGTGAAGACCCAGGATG
>CAZMZV010000055.1:0-9091 GCA_964570975.1 uncultured Methanotrichaceae archaeon
GTAAATATAGATCTCGGCTCGCGTTATCTATTTAGCATTTTCTACAATTTTGCCGGACCTGTCCGAATATGGATTAAGCGTTTCTGACATGCAGAAGCGTAACAAACTGGCCTCAGCGCTTATCCGGACAGGTCCATTTTACCACCTCTCTTCCTGTAATCGAGAGTGGTTGGTTGATACGAGCTGTAAATTTTGCGATTAGTGTCGTCTAATTCACTGGAATCGGCAGTGTCCAGAATTTGCCGCAAATCGAATCGAGAGTATGCGAGACCGGCTTACAGCAAATCCGGTATGCTGCCCTGCTAGAGGTAACCCCAATCTTCGGCGTTGGAGAGAGGAGAGTGTGGGCAGCAAGGACTCCGGACTTCAGGCCGGAGAGGAGGTCACTTTATCGGCTTACCGCCTCGATCATAGGAGCCGGCTTTGGACGTCTACGGAAAGGGGTTGGAAGACAAGCTCATTGATACGAAAATGCCTCTGAAGCGTTTCCATTCCCATGGCAGACCTTCATGGGTGCTTTTCGTCCAGCGTTCTGGCGTCAACTACTCCGCCATGAAGGACGGGGCCTCCTGCCTGCTCGAGGTGAAAATGAGAATGAATGAAGAGCGCGTAGCCCCTCCAGTAGATCGAGCGGATGGTCTCACACCACAAGATGCCTGAGCTCCCACAGCATCTTCGGGTTCAGACGTATCAGCACCTTTAACATACCTCTGAGATCCATCTTCGACACATCAACCGATTGGATCGAATGCATCAGGTTATTGAGATCCTCGTCGCTGAGCTTGATGAAGAACTCTTTGAGGTCCAGATGTTTGGAGATATGTCTGCCGATGCTATCCCTCCAGCGCTCCTCGTATGGCCTGAGGCCGTTGATGCTCGTATCTCCACTGGCTATCGCCTCGGCGATAACCTCTCCCGCTATGATTCCGGCTTGCATCGCGTTAAGTATACCTCCTCCCGTGATCGGATCCGACTGGCGTGCTGCATCACCCACAAGTACAACGTTATCCGCTACCGTCCGCTCTATCGGCCCCGAAACGGGGACGCCACCGACGACCATCTCAACGATTTTCGCTTCAGGCATACGCTTTTCTACAAATCTCCTGAGCAGCTTCACAGGCGCTCCAGGCTCGGATCTCGACCCTATCACACCCAGACCGACATTTGCCAGGTTTCTGCCCTTCGGGAAAGACCAGACGTATCCTCCGGGCGCGATCTCGTTCCCGAGAAAGAACTCGCAGTAATCCTCATCGATGCATCTGTCGTAAACTAGAAACTGCGCACAGACCTCTATATCCCCGGGCTTGAGCGTTGTGTCTATGCCGGCCCATCTGCCCACCTTCGACTCTACGCCATCTGCGCCTACAACTACATCAGCCTCTATATCAAGAAGCTCGCCGTAACGCATCGCTCTTACGCCCTTTGCGAGCCCATTCACCTTTATGAGGTCTAAAGCCCTAGTCTTGACCATCACCTTCGCTCCAGAGCGAGCAGCATCCATCGCCAATGCGCGATCGAAGATCTTCCGCTCCAGGACATATCCAACCTCATCTCCGGACTTATCCTCGGACATCACAATGCTCGAGCCATCGGGGGCGTAGAGGCGCGCTCCCTTTACCTCGGCAGCTATCCATTTAGGATCCGGCTTGATCAGCCTGCTCAGACCTGCCTTGCTCACGCCCTCAGCACATCTCACCGGATCCCCTATCTCCTGGCGTTTCTCGAGGAGGACGACATCAAGCCCTTTATCAGCTGCGGTCTTCGCGACCATCGAGCCGGCCGGACCAGCACCTACCACCACCACATCACATCTCATCCTTGGGCCTCCTCGAGCTTTAGAGCACCCGTCGGGCATAGCTTCACGCACCTTCCACACTCTATACAGCTATCTGAGACCTCAAGCCACGTCTCCACGAGCTCTAGTGCGCAAACCGGACATGCGCCAACACATGCCCCGCAATATCCGCAAACGTATCTGTTAACATTCAGCAAGTCGGACTCCACCTGAAGATCTCTCACCCTTGGAGGTTCAGTAGATTATCTTAAAATCATCGTATCCCTTGCACCTGAGCTCCGCGATCTCGATGCCCGAGACCATAGCGCCGGAAGGACCCGATTTCATCAGGCTTAAAAGCTCTCCCACGCTCTTCCTGTCACCCTCGAGAACCGCCTCAACACCGCCGCCAGGAAGGTTCCGCACCCATCCCTTCACCCCAAGAGCCCTGGCATGGGTCGTGGTATAATACCTATAGCCAACGCCCTGCACCCTTCCAGAGACCCTGACGCGAACGCATATTGTCATGATCTCAAACCCCGGTGACTAGATCCTCCAGAGCCTTCCTCTGGTCCTTGGCCTTCACGATGCCTGAGGCGAGGAGGACGCCAACCGCGCCGAGATCCAGTGCTGCCCTTAAATCATCACCATGCGTAATTCCTGCGCCACAGAGCACGCCAATAGAGGCATCGATGGCTCTGACAGCATCCACAGAGCCCCTCACAACCTCGGGGTCCGCTTTGGATACGGGAATCCCTGTGCCTATGAGCTCCGGCGGCTCCACCGCGACGTAATCCGGTTTCAGTGCCGCAGCAGCCCGCGTCGTAGCGACGTTGTTTGTGCATATTATCGACATCAGACCCTCGGATCTGCATGCTCCGAGGGATGCCTCTATTTCAGCCAGCGTGAGACGACGCTCCGAGTGGTTGATAAGAGATCCAGATGCTCCGGCTGCCTTTAGAGACGCGGCTGTTACATGGCCTGTGAAGCTGCCAAAGCCAACGCCATCTACATGCTGCGCGTACACGGGTATGCGTACAGCAGAAACGACAGCTCTTATGTCCGCCACCTGCGGCGCCACTGCGATATCAACACCATACTCCGAGGCTATACTATCGCATATCTTCGACAAAACGACGGCTGAATCCCCTGTTGCCTCTTTATACGTCTTGAAGTTCAGAACTATCAGAGTCAAAGTTCATCCCACCATTAAGATCCTCTGCCGCGCCCATCTGAGTTGTATACCTTTGGCGCCCTTACCTCGCATAGATTCTCACATGCTTTGATGGATCTCTCATCCAGAAGCTCTCTGATATCACCTGTCAATAGCTTCATCAGAATACCATCGGATATGACAGCTACAAGGGGTAGCTTGCCGCTCTCTCCGGCGTACAGAATATGGTAGAGAAGACCATCAGGGGTTGAATACTCTATCCTCAAGCATGCGAAATCGGGATGATCCCTCAGGAACCGCTCCAGCTCTGGTGCTGCAGCTCTGCATACTGGACATCCCTCCTTCTCTATGAAGAGAACTGTTCGGCCGCTGCATAGCTTGTCAGCCAGGGCGAGCGCAGGACCGTATACCTTGAAAAGCGCACGATCAACTATCTCATCGGTCTCATCGGGATCAAGCCCGTACCCCGATTCGAGCTGTGCTCTGAGGTCACGCCGGGACCGCTCGATAAAGTCGCTGACCAGTCGCTTCAGCTCCATGGCCGTTGGCTTTACACTTCAAGCAATAAAACTATAATGGTGGCGCACCGGAGCAACGGGCGACGAAAAGGGAGAAGTGGCAAGAGTTGTGCGCTGATTATCAGAGCCATATCAGCTGCTACAGGTCAGACTCCGCTGACACTCGATGACGCATCCGCACAGCGAGCCGCGATCGATGTTAACAGGATCCCTTGAAGCTCTTTCGGAGAGCCACCTCAGGCCATAACCTGCTCCTTAAGCAGATAGCGTATCAGATCCTCAGAGAGCTTGGTCTCGCGATGCACCCTTTTGACCGTATCCTCGATTGTATACCCCTCGGCGAGGAGCGAGGATATTCGATCGATCACCTTCTCGCTCACCGAGTAGTACTCGTCTATGTCCTTGCGATGCCCCCATACATCTCCCTTCAGGATCTCGATCCCCTGGAGCTCCAGGAATTGCTGCGCCGCTTTTGACATGGTCTGATAGTAAGATGGAGGGATCTGAACCGCTTTGAGCCTGGGACAGTTCCTGACCAGGTTCATGACATCCATATTGGATGCCCTGAAAGCGAGGTGAACGACCTGCTCGTTTCGATTCAGGTCGGATATCTCTTTCTTAGAGCTAACAACCCTTAATCTCATGAATAGAAACAAGGATGTTAAAATATATATAGATAATGGTAATTGTAGTAGTTGGTAAACAGATATTCTATAAGTAGAAACTGAATCCCCATATATTTTGCGTATCTTTAGCTGAATCAAAATAAGAACTAACAGATCTTAAGAATGGTATAATTATTTGGCCAATCCATCAGCAAAAGAGGTTATGTATCCGTCTCATCACGTATATCAAATGGTTTGCATCAGCGATGTTGTATTGGATAATGTTCATAAATCTAATAGCAGAGAGCTAATTCATACGAATCAAAATTGTAATAAGAATCGGTATCTTGCGGCCATACTGCCTCGAATTATTCAACACAGCAGATCAGCGATGCCATTTCTAGTGTTTCGATGGGGTTGCAAACAGCCAAATAATGTTAATTGTATATGAACTGTGATACCGCTCCGATAGATATATGACAGAGTAAAAAAGTAATCTCTCGATAGGATGGTGATAAAAATATGAAAAACAAAATACTTTTCACATTCGTTTTAGTGCTGGCGATCGCCCTCGTATGCGTGAGCGCACAGCGGAACATCATGATGCCGGGTGGTTTTGGGCCAGGTGTGTCCGATTTTCAGGGCACTGTGACAACCGCCGGAAGCACAGCCGGACCGGCAGAGGCCGTGCTTTTCGCCGATCTTAATCAAAGAGGCGACCACAAGCACATCTTCGAGTTCGATTCTGATATCAGAGCCGATAACGACTTCGTAGGCTCGCCCAGATCGATGGTCGTCCTGAGCGGCGTCTGGCGTATTTATAAAGAAGCAAACTTCCAGAACCCCTACGATATGGAGTTCGGACCTGGGATCTATCCATCTCTCGGGGATCACGGCATAAACGAGATCGCATCCATGAAGAGGCTGCGCTAATCGACCTCGCTGGTCTCAAAGAGATATGCGCCTGTAGCCATGCTGGCTGTACAGCACGCGATGAGCACGAGCACATCTGTGATTAGCGGGAATGCATTTGCTCCAACAAGGCAGCCCCGGAGAGCATCGACCCCGTAAGTGAGGGGATCTATGTAGGAGAGCATCCTGACAGGCTGGGGCAGGTTCTCCACGGGAAAGAGCGCACCTGATAGGAGGAAGACAGGAAATACCATGAAGTTCATTATCAGCCCAAAGCCCGACATATCCTTCATCCTGGAGGCGAACGACAGGCCGATCCCTATGAAGGTAGCGGATATGAGAATCATTAGCAGGAGAGCTGTAATCAGACCGGATACTCCTTTTATCTTCACGCCCATGAGAATTCCTGGTATCAGTATTATGATTCCCTGAATCACGGCCTGTGTCACGCCTCCAGCCGTTCGGCCGAGGACTATGGAAAGCCTGCTCACAGGCGCCACCATGATCTCCCTGAGAAAGCCGAACTCCCTGTCCCAGAGGACCGACATGCCAGCGAATGTCGAGCTGAACAAGAGCGTCATGCCGATGATGCCGGGAGCCAGGTAATTGATATAGTCGACTCCCGCGGGAACCCTTCCGGCCATGCCGCTGAAGCCTGTGCCGAGAAATGCCAGGAAGAAGAACGGCGGAGCTAGAGAGCCCACGACCCTTGATTTTAATCTTAAGAACCGTATCATCTCCCTCAGCCAGAGGCTGTATATCGCATAGGGATCGAAGATTTGCATGCTATCATCTCCTCCTCATGATAGCCCTTGTCAGATCTCCCTTTCCGGTCTCGTCCCTCATCCTTCTTCCGGTGTATTTGAGAAAGACATCCTCAAGAGTCGGCTCGTGGACGCTGACGGATCTTATCTGCACGCCTGCCCTGCAGGCAGCAAGCACAACCTCTGGAATCCTTGATTGAGCGGAGTCGACTCGGATGCTTACATATCCGTTATTGGAATCGAATGAGCTGAGCCATTCGGCTCCCGAGAGAGCTTTGAGCAGCTTCTCAGACCCCTCTCTTATCTCAAGGGTGAGCGTATCAACGCCGATCATGTTCTTCAGCGCCAGCGGCGTATCCAGAGCTACTATCCTGCCGTGATCGATGATGGCAACGCGGTCGCAGAGGTTATCAGCTTCCTCCATGTAATGCGTTGTTATCACAACTGTCACATCTTCGGCAGCGTTCATGTTTCTGATGTATTCCCAGATGTATCTCCTGGTCTGTGTATCCAAGCCCAGAGTCGGCTCGTCTAGAAAGAGGACGTGCGGACGATGCATGAGCCCCCTTGCGATCTCCAGCCTCCTGCGCATTCCTCCGGAGAAATCCTCCAGCAGGACATCTGCTTTATCGGAGAGCTCAACCAGCTCCAAGACCTCGGCGACCCTCTTATCGCGCTCAGAGCTCTTCATTCCATACATCCGGCCGTGAAAATCCAGGTTCTCTCGGGCTGTAAGCTGACCATCCACACTTGGATCTTGGAAGACCACGCCTATACAGCTTCGAACCGCAGATCGCTCGCGGACTACGTGATGGCCCCATACGTATGCATCTCCCTCTGAGGGTCGCAGCATCGTGGTCAGCATCTTTATTATCGTGCTCTTGCCAGCGCCATTCGGCCCGAGCAGACCGAAGATCTCCCCCCTCCTCACCGATAGATTCACGTCATCCACTGCGATAAGATCGCCGAATCTTTTTCCGAGCCCTACGGTCTCTATTGCGTAATCCATTTCCTCAGCGCCTGCTCAGGTTTGAAGCGCCTTCTGCCTCCCATAGCTCTAAACAACGCTCAACCAAACTATCGACTCGTCTCTTTCCGTATATAAGACTTGATTACTGTAAAGGACCTGTCCGAATAAGGATTAAGTGTTTCTGACATGCAGAAGCGTAACAAGCTGGCCTCAGCGCTTATCCGGACAGGTCCACTGTAAACAACTCATCACTAAAGGACGGAGCCTGTTCCTGAGGAGTGCCTACCCGAACTGGATGACAGCCGCCTCAATGTTAGTTCTTCTCAATCCTTTCCTGTTCGCGGGAGTTCTTCCTGTCCGCTAACGTTTGATCGTAGAGTTGCAGGCAACTCTCCATCAACCCTTTGTTATTAGGTGGTATCCGACCATGGCTCTTCGCAACGGTGGAAGATCGCCCCACATCGCGATCTCTCTGCCTCTGATAACGAGTGCTCCCATTACCTCATCACGATCCACGGCCTTAAAGCAATCCTCGAGACGGATATCGGGGGTCACTGCATTTCCAAGAGCTGTCGCTCCTGCATCCGCGATCGCCGGATCTCTGGCGATGACTGTTGCGACATCGGCGCAACCGAAGCTTATCGAGGGGCCAACCGTGCCGCTGCTGCTGCATATGCCCAGGATGCCCTTCGTCGTGGAGATCTCGAAGGCCAAGTCCTTTATGGGCGAGCTGCCTGCGTATATTCCGATCAGCACGCTCTCATCGGAACAGATCGCTATGTCCCCACCGTTATCAACCAGCGCATGAGAGGCGCCAGCTTCTACCATGGCCTCAACCGCGAATGCTGCGATGGCACCGGCGACTGCCGCCATCGGCCCCACGTTGAAAAGGGCGGATGCGGAGCACATCCTTTTTACGATAGGAGGGGCATCATCAAGCGGCAGGTCGTAGGGCTCGAGGGTCAGCTGAAAGAGCGGATCTCTGTTTATGAAGCCCTCAAGCTGGATTCTGCAATCGATTATGGCGTTCTTTGCGACCTCTATATGCTCCCGGGATTCGCCCACGATCGTGGCTATGGTCTGATGAAGCCTGAAGAGCTCTCTGATCATCAGAGTCCTGTGAGTGCTAAATCGCCATAATGCTTTTGGTTTGTGGCTGCGATCCGTCGAATAAGGTTAACAATGATGAAGCTGATATAGTAACACTGCAAGAACTCCGGTCTGCAGTCTGAAATCGCGGAAGTGAATATCGAATGACGCGAGTCATGGAGTTGATGAGCTATCCTGTGCTCACTGTGCCACCGAGTGCGAGGGTGATAGATGCCATAAGGCTCATGGCTGGGGGGCCGAAGGGCTGCGTGATAGTTGCGGAAGGCGGCTTGCTAAAGGAGGTCAAGGGCATCGTAACCACAAGCCGGATATTCACAAAGGTCTTCGCAGCAGGCCTGGATCCTGAGAAGGTATGCGTCTCGGATATAATGACACCGGCTCCGCTTGTTACCATCTCACCAGAGGCGACAACCCGGGAGGCTGCAGAGCTGATGATACGCCACAACATCCGGAGGCTTCCTGTGGTGAAGGAGGGGGCTCTTGTGGGCATCATCACAAGCAAGGACCTCCTGAGATGCGTGAAGTGAGGCCTGATCTGAGTAGAGTGTTGAGATAGATCGTGTGCGCAACGAACGTGTCCGAATAAGGATTAAGTGTTTCTAAGAAGAAGAGAATGTCAAAATCTCTGGCCTCAGCGCTTAGCCGGACAGTACCTGCGCAACGATAGCTATTTATGTAAATGTGGACACGCATGAATCTGGCAGCGCTCATGTTCGAGGCGGGTTAAAGCGGGAAGATCTGGTCGTGATAAGACCGCATCTTAGCATGCTCTGAGTGATGGCCCTGCCAGATGTGCTTTGAAAGAAGCGCTGAGAGATGTCGAGGTAGCCTAGCCAGGTAGGGCGCAGGTTTGCTAAACCTGTTCCCCTTCGGGGATCGAGGGTTCGAATCCCTCCCTCGGCGCTATTTTAGCTGATTTTGAATAGCCATCTGATTAAAGAAGACCTGCTTCTAGGATAACAAGGTTGCAAGCTAAGCTCCCCAGTTTTAGGCTTATAACGCCGAAGCATAGCGATTAGCAGTGGGCAATAGACACTTTGCTATATGAAGAAGAAACGATATTATATGCATCATTTTTTACTTCGCCTAATGGTTGGGGAGCTCAGGCTACAAGGCTGAGAGGGGCCGGTAAGACGGTCGAGCTGGTCGATCCATACCGCGCAGAGATGTTCAAGCTGTGATCTCATGGTAACAAAAACGTTGAAGAATCGAGCCCATGAATTTCCACAGTGTGGATTAAAAACTCGATCGAGATCATAACGCT
>CAZMZV010000056.1:0-4218 GCA_964570975.1 uncultured Methanotrichaceae archaeon
AAAAAAGGTTCGGCCAGAATCACTTGAACTTGGCCAAAACATTCGATATTTCTTCGAATATCTGGTTGATCTCGCCTGCGCCATTGATGTTCGCTATAAGTCCGGCCTTGGTGTAGTAATCGATGAGCGGCTGTGTCTGCTGTTTATAGACCTTCAACCTATTAAGTATGGCCTCTTCCTTGTCATCGTCTCTGTGGTAGAGCTCACCACCGCAGGAATCGCACTTCCCTGGAACCTTTGGGGGATTGAAGAGTATGTGATAGCTTCTGCCACATTTGCACATGCGCCTTCCGCTGAGCCTCCTGACGAGCTCCTCATCAGGAACATCTATGTTTAGAACCACATCGATCTTCTGTTTGAGCTCCGGCAGTATCTTCGCCAGCGCCTCTGCCTGGGGTATTGTTCTCGGATAGCCATCAAGCATGTAACCCCCGGCGACATCTGGCTTGGCCAACCGATCCTTGATGATGCCTATCAATATTGAGTCTGGCACCAGCTGGCCTGCATCCATGTACTTCTTCGCTTCTTTTCCGAGTTCGGTTCCGTTTCTGACGTGCTCTCTGAGTATATCTCCCGTCGATATATGCTTCACGTTGAACTTCTCAGCGATCATCTTGGCCTGCGTCCCCTTCCCAGATCCCGGCGGGCCGAGCAGAATTATGTTCATATCAAGCCTCCTTTACCGCAAGCAACAAGCGACCCGAATTGCTTGCCCTTGTGGGTTAAATCCCTGGTTGTTAAAAAACCTTTCGTGATCAGTTGTGGGCCTTAAAAGAGACTGAGATAACCGCATGCTCCACTTAGTCTAAAATTGTTATCAGGAGAGCACATCTTGTGGGATGTGCCAGGGAAGAGAACGATATCGAAAAACACACATGGCCTAAAGGCCACCCATCAGGGTGAAATAGGCCAGATGGTGATTCCATTCTCATACCAAACACTCATGAGCCGAGGTCGGCCATGAGGATGAAAATGGTTCGTAGGCATTTTCATACCAATCAATTCTGAGCTTTTGATCCTCAAAACCATTTCTTATCTGTAGCGGTCTTGCTAGCAAACTCGTAGCCACAGTTCATACGTCAGCTAAATATACTATATTTTAGAACTCCACGTTTAAAAGGTGAATATATGGCCAAGAAATTGGATGAAGAAATGCTAGAGGAGATAAACGAGAACTTAGCGGATATAGCAGCTGTGCTTGCGGATCTTGTTAATGAGATGATCGAGGTCAGGACTACGCTCCAGTTTATTGGAATTCCTCTAATCTCGGATATGATCTTAAAGTACAAGCCTGAAGCAAAGGAGCAGCTCGAGCCGATTATAAGCGAATTGCTCAGTGGTTTAGAACAGATGAAGATAGAGGAGCCAGGCGAGGAAGAGTGACTTTTTAACCTACATGATTACCGGAGCTCTCGCTCTTCACACCATTTTTATAAGGTTGTTTGCAGAAAAATAGCTTGAGAGCATATCCATCTAAGCACGCTCGATCATCTTTCGGCGCTCCAGCTGGACGTGTCCGAATAAGGATTGAGTGTTTCTGACATGCAGAAGAAGAGAATATAAAAATCTCTGGCCTCAGCGCTTATCCGGACAGGTCCCTACAGCTAGAGGATAAAACTTAATACAGTTGAAGACACACAGTATCTCGGTGGTGCTTGTGCCTAAGTTCAAGAAGCGCGAGACCGAGAGGAAGGGTGGCAAGAAAATGGAGAGCCTCGAAGAAAAGCTATTGAAGACACACTTGGATGAGATCAAAGGCGCAGGCGGTGAGGAATAAGATTTTGATATCTTTAAGGATATCCACCGGTTTGGAAGAGGTTGAGAGATGCGTAAATCTCCCCCAGGGGGCCACATACTATCAACTTCTTGATATTCTTGGCATAAACCCGGAGACGGTTGTGATAAAGAAAGATGGCTCTCCGGTCCCACGCAACGATGTGGTGCTTCCAGGAGATATCGAGATCATCCAGGTTGTGTCTGCTGGCTAGGCTCCCTGGGGCTGAGCTTTGTGCTCAGCTCTCTCAGCCTCCTTATGCTTTCCATTATCTTTGCTGCTTCCCTCTTCTTCTCATCCTCAAAGTGTTTTATGATTTCGTCAAGGCTTACTGTAAGACGGTATACCTTCATCGGCCTGCCTTTTCCGTCTTTCTTCAGCTCCCTCTCCGCCACCCAGTTGTTTGCCCTGAGGATCCTCATAGCCACCGATACCTCTGGCTGTCTTAGATTCGATCCTATCTCTATCTCCCGGGATGTAGCCTCCTCTACATTGGCCAGATACGTTATCATGGCAGCCACATTTCTAGGTATGCCCACCGAGACCAATGTCTCCACGAACTCGGCATCCTGCTCATCGAGAACCCGCACAGAGAACTGTCTCATGGAGATCCCAATCTTCTTTTGATCTTGTGTATCAACGTTATAATATAAATAGTTTATTTTGTGATGGCATAATCTATATGTTAGTAATATTAATATCGATTCAGCGAGGGCGCAGAAGATATTGTTAAATTCAGTAGTTCTTGGGCTCGATTCACCAATTAGCCTATCACGAGTCATCGTCCAATTACACAATACCTCTGAGCCCACTGGGATCCAGATGCTGTTGGATTTCCATGGTACCAGTGCACATCCATCGGTACTAAAGAATGGGCATGGATGCAAAATTATCGGGTCGTTAACCCTGCTCCACTGCCTTCAAGAATGATCGGTATGTCCTTTGGAGGAATGTTTAAGTATTAGTGGCTGATAACAATTTCGCCGATAACGGCTGCTCGATAAAACCGATTTGGCGTAGGAGGAAATCAGATGGCGTTTTACACACTGGGCCTCACCTTCTCCATCGTGATAGCTTTGACAGTCGTTGTGTTGGCTATCTGGCTCTATGGTATGTATTTCAACTTCAAAAAGTGGGGCATGGGCTCCACAGGATACCATGAGCCTCTTGCCCACAGCTTCTGGCTGTTCATTGCCACCTGGATTCATGAGGCATTCAAAGATGGGATATGGGTATTTATAAGAACACTTATCTTAGACGTGCTTCTTCTGAGAAGAACTCTGCGCAGAAGTCCCGTCAGATGGGTCATGCACATGGCGATATTTTATGGATTTGTGACACTCGCCGCTCTTTCAGGCCTTGGTCTTTTTATGGATATAATAGAGCACTTCGACATCCTTGGCATGGCCCATCAGGCTGAGATGGTGAAGAAGTCGATGGAGCTCCCCTTTGATATCTTCGGATACCTGCTGCTCTTCGGCTCCACGATCTCAATCCTGCGAAGGATATTCATCAAGGAGGTCAGGGATGTCACAACAGCTTATGATGTAGTCCTCATCGGAGGCGTATTTCTGATAACCATAACGGGCTTCTATGCGGAGTGGATGAGAGGAAATGCATTCTTGGTGGGAGATGTCTTTGCGAATCCGGTTTACGCTCCACACTTTGCACTGATACATACGATACTGGCGCTCTGTCTCTTCGCATTCATACTTCCGTGGAGCAGGTACCTGCACGTTATAGCAGCACCGATGACCATTCTCGCGAACAGAGGAGGCGAGTAAATTGGCAGATAATAAGCCCAACAATAAGCCTCTGATATCAGGGTTTCTGATGTCGACTCAGCTGATGGAGCTGAATGCATGCACTAGATGCAAGGAATGCATGAACTGGTGCCCGACATACGCTGTAAGGCCGGACAGACCAGAGATAACTCCGATGTACAAGATCGCAAAGCTCAGGGAGATGCTGGACAGCCAGTATGGATTGAGGGCAAAGATCTTCGGCCCCAAGCCGCTTCACGAGGATGAGATCAATAAGTACACGGAGGATACATACTACTGCACAACGTGTGGTGTCTGCGGCACCGTCTGCGAGTCCGCGATCCTGACTGTGGAGCTCTGGGAGGCGATAAGGCCCAATCTTGTCGTGAGAGGCAACGGCCCTTACGGAAAGCAGTCCTTCTTCCCGAAGCTTTTGAAGACAGACAGAAATCCATATCAGGCGAAGCAGGAAGATAGGCTCTGCTGGGTCCCGAAGGATGCCAAGGTCGATGAGTCTGGAAAGATCGCATACTTCGCGGGATGCACAGCGGCTTACAGACAGCAAGCTCTGGGCGTTGCCACAGTCAGAGTTCTCAATGCTCTCGGCGTGGACTTCTGCATGCTAGGCAAGGATGAGTGGTGCTGTGCCTCCGCTCTTGTAAGGACCGGGCAGAGGCCGGT
>CAZMZV010000056.1:4318-8825 GCA_964570975.1 uncultured Methanotrichaceae archaeon
GCAAGGATGAGTGGTGCTGTGCCTCCGCTCTTGTAAGGACCGGGCAGAGGCCGGTGATGAAGGAGCATGCAGTTCACAATATCGATGCTCTGAAGGATAGAGGTGTCGAGACGGTTCTTTACGCATGTGCAGGGTGTCTAAGAGCAGCGACCATCGACTGGCCCAGATGGTATGAGGGATACATACCTTACAAGAACATGCCGCTATCTGTCTTCCTGAGGGAGAAGATACGAGAGGGTGCAGTCGAATACAAGAGAACGGTGGACTACAAGGTGACATATCACGACCCATGCCACAATGGCCGCCATCTAATGCATATAAACGGCAGGGACTGGGCGTTCGAGGCTCCGAGGGATGTTCTACAGTCTATACCTGGACTGAAGTTCCTCGACATGGAAAGGAGCAGGGAGTTCCAGCGGTGCTGCGGCGCCGGAGGCGGTGTGAAGGCAGGAATTCCGGATCTCGCGCTGGACTGCGCTGTGAACAGGCTCAGAGATGCGGAGCAGGTGGGCGCGGACATCATAGCAAGCACATGCCCCTTCTGCAGGCGCAACATAATGGACGGCAGGAACTCCGTGAATTCCCCCATAAAGGTCCTAGATGTGGTGGAGCTGGTGGCGGCTGCGATGGGTCTCGATATCACCATTCCAGAGAACCCCTACACCAAATACCAGGAGCAGGATACAATCGTCTGCAAAGACGTCTGCAAACTCGAGACAGTCATCGGCGAGAAGGCCGGAAAGGATATCGTCGGCGAGGCCCATTAGGCCTCCATCTTTTATCAGATCTTTTTTGTTGTGTTCTGCTGTTATCTCCGGGAGAGAGGGGATGCGTGAGACCTCTGCTTCCTGACGGAGAGGATGTCACTTGTCGGACTATGCAATTTATGATACGCGCCATACAAAGATCGTGATTCCGACCTGGAGCATACAAACAATCCTTGCAACGAAGGGGAGATTTTAAGATACGATCTCAGCTGCTGTATTGAATAATTCGAGACGATACAGTCGTTAGACATCGATTCTTATCAAATTTCAGATCCGTGTGAAATAAACCTCAGCTGGTGGATCTCGGAACATTATTCGACACGGCGATCTCAGCACGATATTTATATGTGGAACACAGAGGGCTTTAACGGATGACAGATATTCCCGTTCTGCCTTTAGAAGAGATACAGCAGCGAGTCGTCGGCTGGTGGCTTGGCAACTACTATGGGAGCTTAGGATACGTCGGGAAGAGGCTTGGCAAGAGGGGCGTACGAGAGTTCCAGGAGCTTGGTGCTAAGCAGGTGGCTGCGACCTTCAAGCGACTCAATCTCACAGGCCCATTTGATATAGCAATAGCGATAGCAACAAATGAGAAGAACATGTTCGGCTCGGAGATAGATGTGATCGAGAAAGAGGAATGTATGTGCATCCGGAGATCACGCTGCGCCATCCTGGATGGTATAAAGGCGTTCGCTAAGCTCGGAGCGTCTATAGTTGCAAAGGAACACTGCAAGACATGCTCTGAGATACACTGGAGATCCGCATTTAAAGAGATGGGGTTCGACCTCGAGACCGAGCTCTCGGACGATGGGTGCGAGATGCATATAAAAAAGCTCTGAACAAACAATCAGGATCGGTGCGCACGCGACCTCTCTCCTCTAGTCTTCATCACAGGATGCAATGGATATGATGGGTCACGTGGTCGTCTCACTTTAAAGGATCCGTCCGATAAGCGCTGAGGACAGAAATTTTGACATTCCCCTCTTCTGCATTTCAGAAACACTTAATCCTTATTCGGATAGGTCCACTTTAAATGCCGCCTGTTATATAGGCATGAGAGTTTGCCGATTTTGTGTAGCCTCGCTATCACGTGTGGTTCTCTTCTGCAACCACAACGATCAACATGTGCTCTTCAATCGTCCAGACATGATCGGTCAACGGGCCGCCATAGCAGGAGTCCGAGGTTCGCGCTTCATTCGATCATCATCGACCTCGATTCGGAGGTTCTCTACACGGATATCACCTGCAAATTCTCCTGCTGTGTTGAATAAATCGAGGTGATGTAGCCGATAGATGTCGATTCTTACCAAATTTTAATTTGTATGAATTAGCCCTCTGCAATTGGATTTCTAAACACTATTCGACACAGTAAATCTCCAGAAGATTTAAGTGACCTCCTCCCCACAGCAAGCTGTGGGGCATACTGCTTCATCGATCCGGTTATCCAGTATCTCGACAGGCTCTACCCCTCAGTCCGAGGGTGAGTATGTTCAATGCAGCATTATGATCTCGATCGAGTCTTAATCCACAGTGTGGACATTCATGGACTCGATCCTTCAACGTTTTTGTTACCATGAAATCACAGCTTGAACATCTCTGTGTCGCGTGGTGCGCATCGATCAACTCTACAGACTTACCGGCCCTCTCAGCCTTGTAAGTCGTGTACTGAATCAATGCACCCCACGCATGATCCGAGATATGCTTCGCCAAGCTGTGATTCTGGAGCATGTTCTTGATATTCAGTTTTTCAAAGACTATTAGATCCGCCGTATCCAGAAGCTTCCTTGAGAGCTTATGCAGAAAGTCTCTCCTAAGGTTCTGAATTTTCTGATGTATCTTTGCAACTCTACATTTGGCCTTCTGATAGTTTTTGGAGCCCTTGACCTTTCTGGATAGCGCTCTTTGTGCCGCTGCTAACTTCTTCTCCAGCTGTTTGTAGTATCCTCAGATTACTGAATAGCGCTAACCGGTGAACTGATAGCTCTTTGGCAGGAAATAAATCCCTTGCATTCGATTCTAGTGAAGATTTTCAGTAGAGCGAGTACACGACCTCGGATACCAAAGATTTCAAAACTCTTCACCACTTTTTCCCAAAAAGACTAAATACCATTTTAACAAAATATTCACTAAGGTGTAGTGGTAAAAATGAAAAGCGTATTTCCGTACTGGATCGGTCTTCTTGCTGTAGCGTGTGCGGCTCTGTTCCTATCCGGGCTGCTCTGAGGTGCAGAGCTATCAGAGCTAGCACATTGTGGAGCTGATCTTCAGCGCACATGACTAACCTAAACGGCTTCCTGGACTTCAGGCTGGGAATGAAAAGCCGCCCTTTTTTAGCACTTGAAATAATATCCCGCGATTTTGGCTCAGAATCTGTAAGGTGTTGTTGCCATGAAAACCCTAACAATCAACCGGAGCCGATATGTTAGCATTGATGTCAGAAAGAATCGACCTGCTGTGTTGAATAATTTGAGGCAATGTAGTCAATAGATATCGATTCTTATCAAAATTTTGATTCGTATGAATTAGTTCTATGCTATTGTATTTCGAACATTATTCAACACATCAAATCGACCTCAATCTTCTTGAGCGCGTTGAGACGGTGAGATCAAATTTGTATTGGACTGCCCGAATTTACTAGCAGTCCGTAATCCGCAACGTTTAAGAGATCGAGATTGACGCCGAGGGTGAGATTCGAACTCACGAGACTCTTTCGAGTCACCAGCTCTCCAGGAGTTTCACTCCAGGCTGGCGCCCTACCACTAGACGACCTCGGCACCTTTGCTCAGCTTCCACCGTCTTGGGTAAATACCTGGATCCATTATCACCCTTTCGGTCGATGCGATTATGCCGCTCTTCGCGCGCACCATCTCATCGCTTGAGATCATAGCCTTAGCGACTGCAACGGCCTCTCCTTTGAGGGTGCAGATCACAACGAAATCTCCCTTCTTTATATCTGTTTCTAAACTCAAGAGGCCAGGGGCTGCAAGCGGGGCACCGTGGCAGATCGCATCGACAGCGTTATCCGAGATAACCAGCTTTGGCAGATGGCTGAGCGCGCGTTCCACAGGCAGAACCGCCCTTCTCAGAGCGCTCTCGTCCCCAGACTCCTTCCAGATCTCGTAGGCATCTTTGAGCATGTGCAATGTCGCGAGGCTCTCATCCTCAGCGAACGGCCCGGCCTTCGTCCTCCGCAGCTCCTCCATGTTCGCACCACAGCCTAGCACGAGTCCTATGTCGTAGCAGAGCTTTCTGATGTATGTTCCAGCCTCGCACCCCACCTTCATGAGAACTCTCTGGCCTTCGATCTCCAGTATCTCCAGGTAGTAGATCTTCCTGGTTCTTAGGTTTCTCGCGACGCTCGATTTGAGTGGCGGTCTCTGGTATATCTCGCCGACAAACTCCTCGCAGACCTCCATGATCCTCCTGCGCGGAATCTGCTCATGCGTTCTCATGAGACATACATACTCTTTGCCAGCTGTCAGCAAGAACTCCACCACGCGTGTCGCATCGCCAGTGAGCACAGGCAGGATACCAGTGACCTTCGGATCAAGCGTGCCGCTGTGGCCCGCCTTCTCAATATCCAGTATCCTCTTCACCCATGCGACGACCTCGTGGCTCGTCGGCCCAGAAGGCTTGTCCAGATTTATCGCGCCGAGCCGCAGATGCTCCTTCAGATCTCTCATCTCCGGCGCGCATCCATACGATGGATCGGTAACGCCTTCGCGCCTTACGATCATCTC
>CAZMZV010000057.1:0-8714 GCA_964570975.1 uncultured Methanotrichaceae archaeon
GGCCTCGGCTCCAGCTACATCTACCCCGAGCATAGGCCATACTCTCTGGAAGGGAGGCCTCTGCAGCAGACGCTGCTGTTCAACCTGAGCGACGGCGCAAGGGTTCTTGATGTGAGAGCGCCTGTTCCAGCTACACTTCCAGGCCACAGCGTTATAGTCACGGGCTATGAGCTTGCAGATGACACATCTGTGGGAATGAACGGCTCCACAGTATTTGATGCCGCTCGCGACAATGGCTATCTCTGCCTGGCAATCCTGCAGCGCGGCGACTTCATGAATATGCTCCTGAAGCAGGATTGCGTCTTGTATTTCGAGAACAACACGATATCAGGAGAGCCGATAATGGGCTGCAGGAGCGGTGTTCCAGATGATGTCAGAGAAATCATGGAGGAATGGATGCATGCTTACAGCTTCTACAGAGGCTCGAGCTACGCGAGATACAACCGATGGGGGCTTGATGCTGCCGCAGATATAGTCAGAAGGATGGAGAGGCCTTTTCTTCTCGTAGTTAACCTCGGAGGCATAGACTCCGCGGCCCATTACAGGGGCTTCGAGGAGTATACCAGAGCTGTAAATGCTTTGGATGTTGGACTCGGCGTGCTCGTGGATGCCTGCAAGGAGAAGGGCGTTCTACTGATGGTGACAGCTGACCACGGCATGTCCTTCTCGCGTTCGCGCGGCGGCCATTCCGGAGAGAGCTATTCGAGTCGGCTCGAGAGCCTGCGGATACCTCTTGTAGCCATCGGCCCCGGCGTGGATGATATAATAGTAGGCGGTAGATGGTCTCAGGCTGGGATAGCTCCGACCCTCCTATCCCTTCTCGGAATCGAATACGATCTCCCGATGAGCGAGGATATGTGCATCCCCATAAAAAAGAGATACAGCCTTCAGATAAAGCTCCCCCGCGCTGGTGATGTGGAGCTCTACAGGGACGAATCAATCCTCGCGGCCGAGAGCGGCTCCTCCACCTATATATTCAAAGGTCTCTCCAGAGGTCTGTACGAGCTGGCAATAAACGGCAAGCGCAGACCATTGGTATTGCTGAACGATATCACCCTGGATCTAAGGGAATCGAGATCCGGTTTCATACCCCGCTGGCTGATTGGGGCTGTTCTGATACTGGCCATAAATATATGTGGAATCGCGGTTATTCTCAGGATTATCAGATCTCATTCATAATCGTATAGTAGGGATAGGTGGCCTCCTCCCACAGCAAGCTGCGGGGTATTCCAATAAAGACAAAAAATCGTTGAAGATATGATGAAGTGGATTCGTGTTTATGACCGAATATATAAAAATCATCGAAATTTTAACTTCCCGGGGCGGGAGAAAAGAGAGGATCCGCGCCGTGGCGGATCTTTTGCAATCGCTGCCATCTGAGGAGATATGCCCCGCGGTGAGGCTCCTCACAGGCAGCATAAGGCCCAGCTGGAGCTCTCGAGCACTGACAAGCGTGAATGTGGTTAGAGATGCCATTCTCTCGATATACGATAAGGCGGAGGGCGTTGATTTGGGTGAGATGGCAGAGAATGCCATCCTTCACAGGCGGCAGAGCAGCATAACGAATGAGATCCTGACGATAGATTACGTGTACAGCACCTTGAACAAGATGCTCGAGTCGGGGGGAAAGGGCTCCGATGATAGGAGGAGATCTCTTCTCATCGGCCTTCTGTTATCAGCAACGCCTCTGGAGGGCAGATACATAGTTCTGACCTCTATCGGCTTCAAGGCCGGAATCGGCCCGAAGATGATGGCATCTGCCATATCCCAGGCATTCCGCGTCAAGAGAGAAGAGGTATGGCAGGCATACTCCAGGTTGCCTGATATGGGTCTGGTGGCACTCTCAGCTTCTTCGGATCTTCATAGCATCAGGCTCACGCCCGGAATACCCTTCGTGATGATGGAGATTCCCGTTCTCAAGGAATACGGCACGAATTCCAATCACATCTTCTACCCCAGAAGGGGAATCAGGGTACAGATTCACCTCTCAGAGGATCGATCCTGGCTGTTCACCGCGAGAAGAAAGGACATCAGCCATCTGGTCGAAGATCTGAAGATCCATTCGATGAGCTCCGCGATCATGGAGGGTGAGCTGACTGTAACGGATGGTCGCTCTCTTAAGGAGGTCGTCAGACTGATAAACAGAAAAAGGAGATCTAAAAGATCGGCGATCAGCCCCTCCTTGGTTCTGTGGGATCTTTTATACATGGATGGCAGGGAGCTCGTCGATATGGAATACTCTGAAAGGCTCAGCAGATTGTCAGAGCTCTGCCAAGAGCTCTACAGCCCATCGATCGAGATCTCACAGGCCAAGCCTCTCGACAAGAGCATCAGAGGATCTTATCCCCAACTCATGGCGCGCGCGCCTTCCGGGCTGTATCTGCTGGGGATGAGAAGCAAGACCGACTTTCAGACGGCGCCGTACGGTTATCATCCGACTCTTGATTGATCCGACTTACCCCGGAGGAGATGCTATTTTGGATGCGTATTCAAGGATCAATAAAGTAAAAAGGTGTGTATTTGGCTTCAAACATCGCATCACATGTTGGCTTCTTCAGCAGTTCGCATACACGAGCGGATTGATACATATGAATCAATAACTATCAACCACAAAGCTTTGAGCTGTTCGATACAGCAAAAAGAATCGAGAGCTATCAACGTAAAACCTTAAGTAGTCGAGACGGCAGAGATGCGAAAGTTTTATTTCTGCAAAAATCTAGGCAGGAAGGGGGCCGTGGTTTGAGAAGTTTGCTGTATCTCTTAGCCATCTCGTTTATACTTATACCGTCATGTTATGCAATAGATGCATCGGTATCTTTCTTCCAGGAAGGCACGCCACGAGAGCCGCTCGATATAGGCAAGAGCGTTACGTATGTCATCGAGCTCTCGGGCGCAAAGAACTCCATGATGTATACCGTCGAGATGACGCTTGGGCCTGATTATACAGACACCTCGATATCGAAGAGCTTTACAGAGAAGCTGAACCTCAATCCAGGCGCCTCTGGTGTCCTCAAATTCGAGGTTAACTTTCAAGCGCCGGAGCTGAGAAAGGGCGACTTCGGAAGATGGCTCTCCGATAAGAACGATACGAGCATATGGGACAAGAGCTGGTACAAGGCGACCATAACCTCGCTGGATCCATTCGAGAAACCGATTACAAAAGAGGACTACACGGGCCATCCAACTCTTGTCAAGGTGATTGAGATCTTCAAAGACGCCACAGTCACCCCCAGGAAGGGAACCAAAGACGATCTCTACACTTATGAGGTGAGCGTCTTCTCCACGGCCCCCGACAACATAACCCTGGAGGTTGCGCCGGCGAAGAACGGCCCCTGGACAACGATAGGCACTCAGGATTATACCACGCCGGGCTCTTGGAAGGTGCTGAGATGGCAAAACGTCTCCCTCGACTTCGACTTCAGCTCGGCCTACTACAGATTCGTCGGGAGAAAAGAGGCGACCTTCGATGGCCCATTCTGGCCCGTCTCGGTCGAGTTCAGAAATGAGAGTCTCGCACCAGAAAAGGGGCTTGCAGAATCTCACTTCAAATACAGCCTGGAGGTCAATGCATCAAAGGAGATAGATGTCTCCCTGAACGTGTGGGATGTCGGTTCCAAGAGCTTTGTATCCGCTGGCAGACGAAGCTACAGAAACGTCTCCAGCTGGGAGAAGCTCGTCTGGGATGATGTCCGCATCACATCTACGCCAGATGCTTACGGATCCTCTCAGTACTACTACGGCTTCCACTACATCGATGCGGAGTCGCCATTCCAGACGACAAAAGATGCGCTTGGCCGATACTATCCAGGGCCGGACATAGTTGTAGTCTGGATAAAGAACACAACCGTTTCGCCCGATAAAGGCAGTGCCTATACATCTTATACATACACCGCTGAGGTGGAGACATCGAAGCCGAGATGCGACCTTGAGCTTCAGATCAAACCGCCCAACTCAAACATCTGGGTCCACAGAGGGATGGTCACCTACACAGGCTCGAACAAGACGCTTGTTTGGAGCAATGTCACATTCGATGTGGAGGATGCGGATAACCTTGGTATGGCCAAATACAGATTCGTTATGGACAACAACGTCCTCGGGGAGTTTCAAGGTCCGGAGTTCGATGTCAGCTTCAAGGACGCGAGATACGATAGGATAGGCAAGACAGACCGGTTTAACTACAAGGTCTCTGTCAGAGCCCTCAGGCCCATAGATGTAGAGCTCGTTTACACAGATGATGGAATTAGCTGGATCCGCTCAAACCTCTTCCAGAAATACAGCAACGTCGGCAACTGGACAGAGCTGGCGTGGAACAACCAGCCATGGCATCAGACGGTGAGGTTCGATGTTGTGAGGTAGAAGAATGCGACATTTGCTTATCTCTTTGCTATTCATACTGTTTATAATTTCAGCATATGCAGAAGGTCCGAGCGTGAGTCCAGCTCCTCCCACACCTTCAGAGGGCGGTGGAGGTGGAAGCAGTCACAAGCAGACCGACATGGAGAAGATCATAAAGGCGCTCGAGCAGGGGAGGAAGCAAAACCCCAAGCGATTTGAGTATCTGCAGACGCTTCTATGGAAGGAGTACACACCACCGGGGGAGTACAAGATCCCTTATGCATTCATCTACTACAAAGGAAACACCACCGTGCGACGGGCAGATCCGCTCGATATCCAGGCATATGTCGTCAATTATAACCCGATAGAGATAAGGCGGCCCATCTATCTGTATCTGGAGATGGCCGAGCCCGGTGGGGATTTCAAGCAGGTCAACAGCCAGGCTCAGATCATCCAGGTCAACGAATATTCTTCAAGTGACGATATAAATTACACATACAGAGGTTTCCCCGAGATCCAGGATCTTCGAAACCTTAAAGAGGTCGGAGAGGTCCGATTTCGGTTGAGATACACTGACGGCCAGTATAAATTGTACTCCTCGAACCTCTCGATATCGTCATCGAAGCTCTTCCCTGAGCTGAAGCTGGATGTGATCAACAATCCGCCTGTGGTTAACTACACAAACGTCACGAAGAAAGCGAGATACAGCGATCCCATAGACTATGTTGTGGAGGTAAGCGACAGCGATGGAGATACGATGAACGTCACGCTACACATCCTGGACGAGGATGAGAGGGAGATCCGCAACGCAACGCAGGAGGTTCGCGGAAGCGGTACGCTGCGATTTAAGAACAGCGAGTATGGATTCTTCAAGAAAGAGGAGGCAGGCAAGCAGTTCCGCTACAGATACACAGTTGGCGATGGCATCAATGTGACAGATACCAATATCACCAGCGGTCCGGAGATCATGCCAACTCCCAAGCTTCTTGTAGAAAACCCCAGGATGGTGGCGGAGGATGAGAATTATTATTGGTGGAGCAAATACAACTTCAGCATCGATGTGAAGAGCCAGGACGAGAACTCTTTCCCGTTGACCGTGTACCTCTACACAAACACGCCCTCTAACCCCTGGAAGCTCCGCGGCTCCAAGACCATCACCGTAACGCCTGAGAGACAGACGGTATCATTCGATACGAGCTTCGATGTCAGGGACCACAACCAGAGGTTCTCCTACAGGTTCTCGTACTCAGAGCCGGATGAGAGCGGAAGGACCAGCATCGATGTAAACGGGGAGAGACCGCTTAATCCGAGAATCGTAAACTACTCCATACTATCTCCATTTGGTATGCTGAACATGATCTCGTTGCTTGTCAGCTGTCTGGCTGCAGGTGTGCTGTTAGAGCGCTTCACCAACAACAGAAACAACAAGAGAAGAAAGAGAGGAAAAGAGGAGCATGAGGAGGGTGGTTAGATGTCTATTTGGGGAATCGCAGTCTTACTGCTCATCATTGGCATCGGGCTTCTGATCCACCGGCAGAACATCGAGCGCATATACAAGAAGATCTCGGATCTGTCAGGCGGAGTATCTAAAGAGAGGCTTTACGAGGAGATCTCAGTTCAGCATGGATCCAACTTCTCATCTGTTGCATACGCATCTTGGATAGCCATCTTCCTGGCGCTGGGATTCTATATGCTACCATCGAATATTCCTGTGCTGCTGAGCTTGGGATTTCCGATCGAAAGATGGTGGGGTTTGATTCTCTTCTCTTTTTTGGTGGTAGCTCTGGCAGGGTTTCTGCTCTATGTGAGCAAGAAATTTCCCATCTGGCTGCGTCTCTCGGAGATCTACAACATATACACGATTCCTCGAAGATATAAACCACTCTGGATGTTGGTGTTAGTCCTCCTCTGGATTTCGTCGATAATCTCTATGTACAATTCTGTAAATTACCCTTCCGTGAGCTGGGTCGCTGAATCATATCTTTTGATCGTGGTTTCTCTCGTGGCCCTGCTATCCCCAGTAATTATAGAGTTCGTGGAGGCACGTTAATGAGATCATGTGTCGCCGGCATAGGCGGCTGTGGAGGCAATCTGCTGGCGGTATTTCTTGCCGATGCGGATATCATAAAGCCTCTCTCTAAGATCACAAATGCCGAGCATGTAGCCTTTGGTGGAATCAAGGGCGTGTGGATTGAGGCAGACAGAAATGCGTTAAATAAGCTGACCTTCTTTAAAGATCTTAACGATGGATACCCCGGCTATATCATTCCGCACGACTCGATAAAACCAAACTCCAAGACGCACTCCCTTGTCATGAATAAATACGGCTACGATATCAAGAAACAGGGGTTCTTCAGGGAGGCTCAGTATCTAAAGGCGATATTCGAGATATTCGATAATGATATGGAGGTAAAAGAGACCGCCAAGAATGAGTTTGGAGACGAGAATCCGATTCTGGAGAGCGCCTGGAATGCTCTAAGGGGATTCATAACCCTCGGGGAGGGAGATTGCGATAATATTCTTTTTGTTGTATCGCTGGGCGGGGGAACGGGCACAGGTTTCATAAATCCCGTACTTCGCTACATAAGAGCCGGCGGATCTCGTGATTATCCTGTATTCGTCCTCGGTGTTCTGACAGAGCAGGGCGATGAGTCTGATAGAGAGCAGCAATCCAAAGAGGGGCAGAGGAATCTGGGAGCTACCATATCGATGTACGATCTTCTCACAAAAAGCGCCAGAGATGGCGTGGATGGTCTGATCCTCATAGATAACCAGCTTCTGGCCGAGAGATTCGGGCAGGATTACACACAGATAAACGAATATATTTTCTGCGTCATGAAGCCAATCCTGGCTGATCGAGCATTCCCCAACGAGAACCCCCCTGCCTTGGCCCTTGCGGAGCTATTCACGAACAACCTGCCGCGTCCGCCCGTTCTGGTTCCTTGTTATGCATCATTGAACGACAAGCAATCCAAGAACAAGGAGGAAGAGCTCGTCCGAGAAGCGCTGAAGGGCAGCATATCGAAGAATAGTCATAACGGCTGGCTGTTCCCATGTGATCCAGAACGCGCGGACATGGCGTTTGTCTTCGCGCGGGGCTATCTCTCCGCTGAAAAGATAGAATCAGCGGTTGAGGCCGAGATAGGCATCAGGGCGAACGATATATTCACATGGAGAAAGCTAGGAGAGAACAGAGATAATGAGATCCTCATACTCCTGAGAAATCCGTACGGCTCTGGCTGCGGCCCGTTTGAGAAAAGGATGTATCGGGTCATATCTCTCGGCCTCAAATACTTCGAGGCGAACAAGAACAAACTTCTCTGCAGAGATCATGTAGAGGACAAGGATCTGCATCCCACATCTCTCACAACAGAAGCACTGGAGATCTATTTCAATAAATTGGAAAAGGAGCTCAGGGACGCGATGAAGCGGCTTAAGAATGGAGAGAAACCCCTCTTCTGGCGGGAGCTCAGGATATTCGATTCATCACCGAGTAAAAAATCAGATAATAATATTAATAAAAACAATCTTGAAGCTTTAGATGAAGAGAGCATGAGGAAGATAGTAAGAGATATAGTGAGGGAGGAGCTGGAAAAATACCAAGTTAAAGCTGCATGAGCGACGGAAATACCGTGGTCAAACTCGCAGGCACGCGGCTGTGATTCCATGATGCAGGATAATCCAGACCCTGAGCGTACTGATATCTCGCCCCATGAAGCTAGATGGTGGGAGTCGGCTGAAGACCACAAATTCGCCCTGGAAGTTCTGCAACTACGGCTTAGGAGAAAAATACTGAAGTTCGTGGGTCAGGAGCCCAAGACCATAGATGAGGTCGGGCGAGAGTTTGGCTTAGATATGGAGCAGGCGAAATATCATCTAGAGATGCTCGAAAGAGGCTTGGTGGTCGAGCGCGCTGGCGATGAATACAGGGCCACACTCACTGGAAGACTCTACCTGGAAAAGGAGCGCTAAGGTATGATTCGGCCTGTATCACAGATGGCCCGTATGCCTGGTGCTTCCTGCGTCCCGACTTCATGGGGTGACATGCTTCGACAAAGTCGAGAATAGTGGAAGGCTTCATTGAGCGGCACCTCCACATGCTCTGCCCTTGAGGGTGTATGCTGAAGAGCGTTAGACTTAACCTGCTATATCTTCCGGCCATGCAAGTCAGCTCAACTTTGTACGGCATACCTTCCCTTGAAAGGGGAGGGCCTCCTGCCGGACCTTGTATAAAGACCGCGAATACAGTCTTCAGTCAGTACAGCAAGTGATGTGATATGGTGTGTTGATTAATGTTCAGAAATCCAATAGCGGAGGCCAATTCGTACGAATCAAAGTTTTGATCCTAAGCTCCCCAACCATTAGGCAAAGGAGAGAGA
>CAZMZV010000058.1:0-8657 GCA_964570975.1 uncultured Methanotrichaceae archaeon
CCCAAAATATATGTGTCACTGTCGCGGTAGGCGACGCGGAAAGCGCTGGATATCTGAGATCCCGGAGGTCAGATGTTTCCTCCCGGAGAGTGGCGAGCAAGCAGCAGTTGTCATTACGCTCGAAGAGCTAGAGGCTATCCGGCTGGTGGATCTGCTCGATCTCGATCAAGAGGAGGCTGCTCTTTACATGGGCATCTCGCGAAAGGCACTTTGGAATGATCTTTTACGAGCAAGAAGAAATATCGCAACAGCTCTTATCTATGGGATGGGCATCCGGATCGAGGGCGGAAGCTACATCCTACGAGATGTAAGAGACGAAAAGCAAACCCCTCCCCCGAAAGATAGTTTGGAGCTGTTAGAGCGCGAGCTCGAGATATTGAGAAAACGGCTTGATCTGCTGAGCAGCAGGATATCGTCAGAAAAAGCAAAAAAAGATGAAGGTGCAACCTAGAGGGCCCTTTTACCCTTCTAGAGTGGTTTCTAATTATCCTGCTCTCATATTCATAATTTTGAGCGCCTCGGTTATGACAATAACTGTACCTGAGACGAGGAGAATGTATAGCAATGGTTCTGGAGGATTCCTAAAACCCGCCTTTTTAATATGACATATTATTAATACAAGCAAGCAACATGCGACCATCTTAAAAAGTAGGTTTATAGGAATACTCTCGTATCCACCTTATACCAACATCGATATTCTCCGATGACCTCTTTCAGCATACCTTCAGAAGCCAGAGATCTCTTTTTAGATGGGAATAGGTCACAGATTTATATATGTGAACGCTTACTACATCGAAGCTCAAATGGACATTCCTATTTACATGCATAGGTTATGGACTGATTGTGGGAGTGATAGTAGATGATTAACAATATCAGTCGTGGTAATCCACCAGATGGCTGGATGATGGGTAGGTGCAGGATGGGCAGCTGGTTCAAGAGGGCAAGATGTGATGGAGGCTCGGGAGATGTGGAAGGTTGACGACTCAATAGCCCTCTACGGGATACACAACTGGGGCGATGGTTACTTCTCTGTCAATCAGAAGGGAAATATCGTGGTGATGCCCCAGAAGAGCAGCGAGAGCTCCGTAGATGTAATGGATATAATAAAAAATCTCGAGGCATGTGGAGAGAACCTGCCGATCCTTCTCAGATTCCCCCAGATAATCGAGCATAGAATCTGGGAGATCTACAGAGCCTTCGAAGGATCCATCTCTGAGTTCGGATATCAGGGGAGATACCAGCCGGTCTTTCCCATGAAGGTAAACCAGAGGAAGGAGGTCATAGAGTACATTCTCAAATATGGAAGAGAGATCAATATCGGCCTTGAGGTGGGGACAAAGGCAGAGCTGCTTGCCGCACTTACATTAGATCTGCCGAGGGATTCACTACTGATCTGCAATGGCTACAAGGACGATGATTACCTCCGCCTGGCTCTGATGTTCTCGGATACGTACAAGATAATAATAGTAGTGGACCTTTTCGAGGAAATCTTCGATATACTTAGGATCTCCAAGTCGTTAGGCATAAAGCCCCTCTTGGGCCTTAGGGTCAAGCTATTCTCCAAGGGAAGTGGCAGATGGGCAGAGTCCGGTGGAGAGTCGTCCAAGTTCGGCCTCTCTACGATAGAGTGTCTGGAGCTGCTCAGAATCCTGGCAGATGAGGAGATGCTGGACAGGCTCAAGATGATACACTTCCATATAGGATCCCAGATCACCGATATCCACAGGATAAAGCATGCGATGAACGAGGCCGCTAGGATATACGCCAAGATAAGAAAGGTGGCCGAGATAGAGTACTTCAACGTCGGAGGGGGCCTAAGCGTCGACTACGATGGCTCCAAGAGCTCCGGACCGTCTAGCGCTAACTACTCGCTGAGAGAGTACAGCAACGATATAGTGTATACGCTGCAGAAGATATGCGAGGAGGAGGGCGTTACATGCCCGACCATAGTCTCCGAGAGCGGACGAGCGATAGCTGCTTACCACTCCTTCCTTGTCTTCAAGATAATCGGCAAGAAGAACTCCAAGGACGGCTTCCTGACATTTCCCGTTGAGGGGGATCCCATACAGATCGAGGATCTCTATTTCGCATTCAAGAACATCAACCTGAAGAACTACAAGGAGTACTACCACGACGCTCTGCATTACAGAGATGAGCTGCTGGATTCCTTCAACCTCGGAAACATCGGGCTTGAGGAGCGCGCGAAGGGCGAGACTCTCTTCTGGATGGTGTGCCAGAAGGCGGTGAGCCTCGCCAGACAGGCCGGAGATAATTCGGAGGAGTTCAAAGAGCTCAAGAAGCTCGTGGGGCAGAAGTACATCGGAAACTTCTCGCTCTTCCAGTCTGTCCCTGATATGTGGGGTGTGGGCCAGATATTCCCGATCATGCCCCTTCACAGGCTCAGAGAGGTGCCATCCGAGTCCGGAACCATAGCCGACATAACCTGCGACTCAGACGGCGAGATCAAGTGCTTTGCCGGAGGAAAGGACGCGATCGAGCTGCACAAGGTCAGGAGGGGCGAGGATTACTACATGGGAATCTTCCTGCTGGGCGCCTATCAGGACACTCTGGGGGACTTTCACAACCTGCTCGGCTGTGTTACGGAGATTCACGTGCTCGTCGATGGCAGAAGATGGAGCATATGCAAGCGTATACCCGGAGATACATGCGAGAAACTCCTGAGATTCTTCAACTACGATACAGAGGATTATCTCAACAGGCTGAGAGAGAGGGCGACGGTCGACTCCAGGTTCCTGGATGTGCTCGAAGAGGTCGAGAGAGCCCTCGGGACGACGACATACTTCAATTGCAGAAGAGATGAGCGGTGCGAGCACGAGCTCCACTCTCTGGAGGAGATATATCACAAAGCCCGCCTTGAGGAATTAGCCAGAAGTACATGATCCCCTGAATACTATGAGGGAGACCCCGGGCCTCTTCAGCTCCTCCCTCAGCAGAGCCTCGATCTCGGTCTCTGGAGCCGGCATAGGGAGAATCTTCATATCCGGCAGAAGAGCGCGAAGCACCGGCTCCAGATCCACAACCTCCTGAAATCCGGTCATTGCAGCAACACCGTTATCGATAACGCCCACCAGAAGATCTCTCCCACGCCAGATCGCGTTTATGAGGCCCTGCAGACCGCTGTGGGCAAGAGCATAATCCCCCACAATCGCGATGCCCTTTTTCTTAAAACCAGATGCTACTCCTATCGATGATCCCAGGCCGTAGACCATGTCCACAGCGCCCATTCTCACCGAGAGTATCGTGCATCCTGCGTCTCCAGCGACCGGCGCTTCAAGCCTTGAGAGGACGTTATACAGCGGCATAAACGGGCATCCTGCGCAGAGGGTTCTTCTGGATGTACGGCCGGCGGCAGTCTCAGGCTCGCCGCTCACCGCGCTGAAATCCGAGATGTGGATGAGATTCAACGCGGTTCGAATGTCTTTTTCTGTAGGAGGGCCGTAGGGCAGGTGGCCGCTCAGCTTGCCCCTAACTCTCAGCTGTGATTCCATGAACGGCCTGGGGCCCTCTACAACGAGCACAGAGGTGTGAGAGCTAAGAAACCGCTCGATCGATCTCGAAGGTAGTGGATGGGCGTAGAGCGTTAGAAGCATAGATGAGCCGGTCTCCTTCGCGACCCTCTTCGCTATCGAAGCTGCAGAACCAGAGGCTATTATACCCGTATCCCCGCGGAGCTCGACGCGAACAGATGCCTCTGAAGCATAATGAAGCGCCGGCATAACCATCATGCGATGCCTCTGCTGGCGACCTCTCGCCGTGAGATCCCAGATGGAGCGGTCGAAGCATCTTGTAGCATTGCTGATCTTCCTCGCATGCACATGTACATCCTCTCCACTCTCTAAGAGATCTGATGTCACCCTAACAATAGCGGGAATGGAGAGCTGCTCGGAGATCGTGAATGCCTCGACGATAGCGTTGTAGATATCAGGAGCTGAGGGGTCCAGCACCGGAAGCTCCAGCAGAGGTCCGTAGTATCTGCTGTCCATCTCGATCTGAGATCCCCTGGGGCCGAGATCATCGCCGACGAGAACGACTATGCCGGCGCCGGTGGTATGGCTCGCAGCTATAGCGAGAGGATCGGCGAGGATGTTCATGCCGAGCTGCTTGACGATGACCATCGATCTGGTACCGGTCGCCGACGCGCCTAGAGCGCTCTCCAGAGCGACCTTCTCATTCACCGCGATATCCGCATTTAGAGCCTCTGCTATCTCTGTTACAGGGTAGCCTGGGACGTAGACGAGGTGCTCAGCGCCCGTGTCCCTTAATGCTTCTCTTAAAGCCTCTAAAGCTCCTCGCATAGCCACTCCGGTATCACGGATCTATCCGAATCCCCGAAATAGGGTATGGCTGCGACTGCTCCTATGAGCCCCTGGCCGTCCATGACGACCTCCAGACCGGCAGCCTCAGCCGCCTGCTGCGCGTCCTCATATCTGACCCTCTCGAGCCTGCATCTCTTCGCGTAATCTAGCAGTATCGAGGGATCGAAGCTCCTGCAGACCACCATGCCGGTCTCATCTGATACTGTATACCTCTCAAGCAATCTCCTGAAGTCCTCTATCATCTCTTTCTCCCTGCCGGGGATGCAGGCGAACTCAACAGCTGTCGATACGCAGTTCTGAGTTTTGGTGGGCACGGGGAAGAGCTGTACGAGCGAGTGTGAGATGTACCTCGCTTCGTATCTATCAACCTTTGCGGATATGTTGTGCACCAGCGACCATGTGGCTCCTGTTGTCTTCGAGTCCGTGTTGTCAACCCCTATGATCAGGCGTTCCCTCCTCGGAAGAACTATGGTTCCGGTTGCCACCCTCCCGCCACCTGCCGCGGTCGTTCTGGATCTCAGCACATCACCAGCCCTTGCCCTCGTAAAGGTAGCGCCGACGCCGCCTCCACCGAGGCCGGTGTATGTTATCTCGACCTCGTCCCCCTTCACGAGGACCGAGGAGATGCCGGCAGATCTCTTAGAGGAGATCAGATCGAGATCCGCCTCGCCCGTCCTCACGATGTATCTGAACCATTCTCCCAGGTTTCTCGAGGATATCACGAGAGGTCCTTTGCTGTAGTGGTACCTGGCCCAGGCCGATCCGCCGTAACAGTTCGATCTCTCCAGGATCTCCACAACATCTCCACCGGAATTCACCACAGCATGTATCTGCTTGTAAGCCACAACATAGGGATCTTCAAGATCATCGACCGCCAATTGCATCTCTCCGCGCTTCGTGACTTCCCCTCCGGCCCGAAGACCGGAGTTCGTGTAGTGTTATTCTCCATCATTCGCCATATATCTTTATGGCCGGGCCCATATCGCAGATCTCCATGTATCCAGTTGCCGAGACCGCACGATCCAACAAAAAGCTCCGCTGATTGAAAAATGATCTGAAGAGGAGAGCGAGGCAGGAGCAGGCCTTGTCTAGAACACATCGCCCAGGATCAAATGCCTGCGCTAACACATCGCTCTACTGTTTGAAAGGATACATTGCTCGACCGACTCTAGTACTGCTAGCTCTGACTATGAGAGTGACGATCTCTGACGGCTCCAGAGCGAATCGGCAGGCATCAAAGGATATGCACAGACGCCATGCCGAACAACACTAAGACGACTCGCTCTGGCTTAGCAGAGCTCTGAGCTTCTGGATCTTCTCCACCGCTCTATTCGCTTCTTTGATCTTCTCCTCCTCGTAGTATCTTAATATCTCCTCTATAGATGCCCTAAGCCTGTATACCTTCACGGGCCTTCCAGTGCCATCGTTCTTTCGGATCCTCTCCTCTATCCAGTTGTGCTTCCTGAGAGTACGAAGTGCTATGCTGACCTCCGGCTGCCTCAGATCCGAACCCCTCTCGATGTCTCGAGACGTGGCCTCCTCCACGTTTGCCAGATATGCAAGCATGTTCGAGACCTTCCGAGGAACCCCCAAGCTCCTGAGTATCTCGACCACCTGCATATCTCTTGAGTCGAACTTCATAACATATGATTCCTTCATGCTACTCCCTCAAGATTCTACCCTTCAGAAGGTGAATTGAACTTTATACTATAAATAGTTTATTTCTGTTAAATAATTCCGATCAATCTTCACCAATTTAGTATACCTTGCTAATAGTAATACGCACTAATAATAGTAAGCAACTTGATTTCATGACGCGGGGCAGAGGGGCAAACGATACACACGACCTGTGGAGCGTGCCACGCTACGAAAAACGCTCATGACTGAAGGTCTGCCATGGGAATGAAAATAACCGGATGCAATTTCGTAGCAAACACTCATGACCTAAAGCCGGCGTGTGGGACCTGTACGTATAAGCGCTGAGGCCGGAAATCTGGACCTCGACCGCTTCTCAGAAACATGTAATCACTGTTCGGGCTGGCCCGTTGACCGGATCGAAACATCTAAGTCCAGATCGGTGCAATCAGTGCAAGTTCTGGACCATACGGCCATGCTCGCAGAGGTACATCGCTTGTATATGCTTGAGCAGCTCGGGGTGATACGCTGATCTCGGACATCCTATTGGCGCTAGCTGTCGTGGTTGTGACGACGTTATGCGGTATGCCTTTCATCCGCCGGGGCGGGTTGAGGCCGCTAACGAGGGTCTCGCTATCGTTCGCTTTTGGTTTTGTGATGATCTCAGCCATAGGCATTGCAGCCAGCATTATAGGTATCGACCCGATGCTCGCTCAGGCATCTCTTATAGTTGGATGCATCATCACATGCATCTACCTCTGTTCATCCATCCCATCAAGCCATCTTTATGGCATCCGCGGCTTGCTCGAGATGGATGATGTTCTCGTGCTCTCGATCGGCGGCGCGTATATCCTGGCGTGCCTGATATTCTTCAACCACATCGGGATGTGGATGGGCGGGGACGCTCTGGCGCATGCCGAGATGATACGCATGCTTCTCGATGGTGAGAAGCTTCCTGTTGGCATACCCATGATCGAAAGCTACTGGGAATACTATCCGAAGGGGTTTCATTACTACGCCTATCCATGGGCGAGGATGTTTCCCGTCCTGGATGTGATACAGGTGCTGCCAGTGGTGATCACTGCTTTTACCTCATTTCTGCTTTACTCGCTCGTCAGAGAGATAAGAAGAGATGTCGCATCATATTCATTTCTCCTCGCATCTCTCATCTTTCCGGCGCACTACAGCTATCTGATCTGGGGCGGATATCCCACAGCGAGCGCGGAGATGCTTCTCGTCGCGGCTGTGCTCTCATCCATCGTTATGATCTGGACGCTGCCTGTGATGCTGCTCGGCGTTCTTCTCGCACATCCCAGGGTTCTAGCTATCTCCATGGCGCTTCTTGGAGGGTGGTTTTTCTCAGAGCATCTCAGCAGATCCGGACTCAGCGGATTCAGACGCGTTTATACATCGATATTTGGAGTCGCAGCTGCGCTCATCGT
Organism: uncultured Methanotrichaceae archaeon; assembly: GCA_964570975.1. Lineage (GTDB taxonomy): Archaea > Halobacteriota > Methanosarcinia > Methanotrichales > Methanotrichaceae > Methanothrix_B. The sequence goes on from CAZMZV010000058.1 coordinate 7,415, forward strand.
TCTCCTTCTCCTCCTGCAGAGACCTGAGTACCTCTCGCAGGTCTTCAACGATAAGGTCCAGGCGAGCGATTTCGTCGCACGATGGTATCCCGCAATCCTGTCCCTATTCGGCGCGGCGATCGCTCTGCTTAGGATGAATCGGCTGGATCGGTTGGCTCTGACCTGGTCGTTCATCGTCATATTCATTGTCGTTCTCTCTGACATAGGAGTTCTAGCCTTCATCGGCACCGCGGACAGGCTTCTTCTCGACCTCTATTTACCGCTGAGCATTCTGGGTGCATATGCTTTAACCAATATGGAATACAACGATCGCATGCTTAGAATCGCTTTTGTTGCGATCCTGGCAGTTGTGGGCTTCCTCTCGATCTTCGTGGTGCTGGAGAGCTATGCTGAATCTTGGGGGATGATGCCTGAGGATTACAATGCCATAATGTGGATCGGGGAGCAGGGCTTAAGCGATGTGGTGTGCGTTAATCTCGATGAGACTGGCGCATGGGTTTACCCGATCACGGGCGTCAGGGTCGCGAGGTCGAGGTTTGCTCGAGGGTTTGACTACTGGCTCTCCTCCAATATAGCTAAGAACCCGAATGACTCAGAGGTTCTCAAAAGGCTCAAGGGGATCGGGCATGAGAATGTTCTCGTGTACGTATCCAGCGTCTCCATAAATCGGCCGGGCCATGAGCCGCCGTTCGTTACGCATCAGGGAGCATACCCAAAGGTCAACATGAGCTTCTCCTCAGAGTATTATGAGCTGTTGTATGACAAAGGCGCGAGGATATACAGGGTGAGAGGGTGATCACGGTTCAAAGTAACACCAAAATCACAACTCAGCTAGGTCTTTCATCTTCGACGTCTCGAGCTCTGTTGATGGCCCGGCATGCGAGGATTTGCCGTCATCAGGTCTCAACAGAGATCTGTCAACTATGAGTATTAAAATATGTTTACGTGCTGTATAGGTTCTGCTGTCAGCTTCTCATTAAATTCTGGTTGTTTTTACAAGGCAAAGCGGCGAAAGTTTGATATGTATGGCTGCACTCGGACAATTGATGCGGATGGAGGATGTGATTTACTTCAGCGCTCTTGTGAGCCTTGCAGCGACCTGGATAGCGACGCGCAAGTGGATCAGGAAGGCTCCTGAAGTAGGACTCCTGGGCTGGGACATGCACAAGCTCGGCAGGCCGCAGGTGCCCGAGATGGGCGGCGTGCCACTTGTATTCGGCTTCGTTCTTGGAGTGCTGGTATA
>CAZMZV010000059.1:0-8575 GCA_964570975.1 uncultured Methanotrichaceae archaeon
TATACCGATGCTGTGCCGCCCCACAGCAAGTACGAGGTGTCATATCGTCGCTTTGGTCTCTATATCTTTCGATAGTACGGGCCGTATCCCACCTTTGAAAAGGTGGGGATTGGCCCTGATCTCATCCTAAAAAGGATCATGATCCAAAGTCACCCATGGAATGAAAATGGCTTGGCGACATCTTCATACCAATTCAAAGTTATCACAGCAATGGTCGGGAAAAATAGAATACCCCGCAGCTCGCTGCGGTTGGGAGGAGTATTGAATGAAGCGAGCCCGCCAGCTATGCCAAAACTGATACCCGATAACCGGATCCGTGAAGCCTTCGACGTCCTTCGTCGAAGGGGGATGCCTCGCAGCTTGCTGTGGGGAGGAGGTCACCCGAAGGGCATGAGATAGCGGGGCTCCGGCCCCGCCGGCCGGAGAGGAATTCGTTTGATGGGCCTTCAGGAACCGCCATGCAGCTCCTGGAGTTTTGTTATTCTCCTCAGCTCCTCTCTCAGAGAATCTGGAAGCCCTTTGATCTCCACATCCAGGAAGCCTCTGACTATGACTCCGGTGGCCTGGTCTTTTGTGAGCCCTCTGGCCATGAGATACTCGAGCTCGAGCTCTGAGATCTTGCCGACAGCAGCCTCATGGGACATATCCAACCCGCCGCATCTTCCATCCAATTCGGGTATGGAATCAATTCTCCCCTTCTCCGAGAGGATGAGTCCCACGCATTCGAGATGCGCTTTGACATCCGGCACCTCACCCACCATCTTGCCACGGGTGATTATCTCACCTCCCACAGAGACGGCGCGCGTTATGGAGTCTGCGCTGCACCGCGGCGCTCGGAGTATCACCTCACTTCCGGTGTCTAGATAACCCTCCTTCGCATAGATAACCGTGTTGAAGCTCGCTACCGCTCCAGGACCATCAAGTACAGCCCTCGGATATGTCTGCAGGGTCTTCGCCGGCGTCAGGCAGATGTAGTTGTTAGAGAGTGTGGAGCCCTCTTCCATGTAGATAGCGGTTCTTGGCCTTACATCGACATCCCTTCCCCAGCTGTGAATCATTGTGAAGCTCACATGCGCACCCTTCTTTATGAAAAACTCAGACACACCTATGTGGAGGCCCTTCTGCACGTGGCTTGGTGTCGTGCATCCTGTTATGACATGAAGCTCGCTGCCCTCTTCCGCTATTATTATATTGTGTACACGCTGGTTCAGGTTGGTCTGGCCGAGATACAGGCAGCTCTTCAATGGGAATATCGTCTTTGCGCCCCTCTTCGCCCGGAGGAAGTAACCGGCTGGTGGATGAAGTGCCACATCGGCTGTGTATTTATCCTGATCCGGTTGTACGAGCTTCCACCAGTAGTCCTTCAGGCCGTCGTACCTCTTCAGAGCTTTGGATATGTCCAATACCTCAATGCCCTCAGTGGAGGACGTCGCGACTACAGGGGACTGGTCCATCTGGATGTATGCGCCGCCGACCTCTCCTTCAAGACTGACTCCTACATTGAGCGCTGCCCTCTTGACATCCTCCGGCACATCCTCTAGCCGCTCGACCTCCTCGTGCTCTCTTGCCTCGATATTGTATTGCTCTAAATCCACGTCCGGACCGAATGTGGCCTTCTTCTCCAAGGCCTTCTTCGCTCTCTCGACTACGTCTGGCATAGGCACCTGGCACACCCCTCATATCCTCTTGTCTTGATCTGCTCCAGGATCTCCTTCGGGCTTCCCGTGCAGACGATCGTACCTTCTATCATCACATGGGCTTTGTCAGCTGAGATATAGTCCAGTATATGGCCAAAGTGTGTTATTATGATACCAGAGCGGATCCGCTTACTAGGCTTTAGCTCCTTCTCGGTGAGCTTGTTTATCGCCTTTCCTATGAGCTTGATGTTCTCCAGGTCGACCCCTGAGTCAGGCTCGTCCAGCATCACAAGCTCTGGCTTCTGTGCGAGCAGCTGTGCCATCTCGGATCTCTTTATCTCCCCGCCAGAAAAACCGCGATTTACCTCCCGATCGGCGAACTCTAAAAAGTTCATCTCGCTAAGCACCTTCTCGGGATTAGCCTGGGGATTACAGAGCTTAATCAAATCGCGTAGCTTTAAACCTCTAATAGCAGGCGGGCTCTGAAAGGCGATGCCTATACCCATTCTCGCCCGCTCGTCCATTGATAGATACGTTATATCTTTTCCTTTGAAGATTATCTTGCCGCTGTCCACCACATATCTGGGCACACCAGCTATGGTGTTGAGAAGTGTTGTCTTGCCACAGCCATTGGGCCCGAATAGAGCATGGTTCTCACCGCGTCCGATCTTGAGGTTTATGCCCTTCAGGACCTTTCGACCGCCGATGCTGACATATAGATCCTCGATCTCAAGCAGTCCGAACACCTCCGGGTTTTATTGGCATCTCTTAGAAACATTGTTTATTTACATTTTTGCATCTGTAAACCTGTCCGGATAAGCGCTGAGGCCAGAAATTTGGACCTTTACCGCTTCTGGGTGGCGTGCTCAGATTACTGAATAGCGCTAACCGGTGACTGATAGCTCTTTGGCAGGAAATAAATCCATTGCATTCGATTCGGTGATGATTTTCAGTAGAGCGAGTACACGACCCGCTTCTGCATATACAGACCTAATCCTTATTCGGACAGGTCCCAAACCTCCGACCATAAGATCTAAGATCATCCAGCTCAAACCAAGAAGGATATGGATTCGCATGATGAGAATGTTCTCTCCCTCTTCGATGATACGATTCGGGAATGGTGGATCAGAAGCTTTGGCGGACGAGAGGAGATCTTCACACCCCCTCAGAGGCTCGCAGTTCCTCTGATCCATGCGGGAAAGAACGTTCTCATCAGCGCGCCCACAGGATCTGGCAAGACGCTCTCGGCATTTCTCTCAATAATAAACAGCTTATTCATTCTCTCGAGATCGAACGGCCTCGAGAACAGCGTTTACTGTCTGTACATATCTCCGCTTAGGTCTCTGGCCAACGACATACACAGAAACCTCGAGCGTCCGCTTGCTGAGATAAAATCGATCGCTGAGGAGAAAGGCATAGAGACTGTGGAGATCAGGCACGCAATAAGACATGGTGATGTGTCATCATCGGATAGAGCTAAGATGCTGAAAAGAACTCCACACATATTGAATACAACGCCAGAAAGCCTCGCCCTTCTGCTCAATTCGCCGCGCTTCCGGGAAAAGCTCAGAACCGTGAGGTGGGTTGTGGTCGATGAGATACACTCGCTCGCTGGCTCCAAGAGGGGCGTCCACCTCTCTCTGAGCTTGGAGAGACTGGAGGAGCTGAAAAGGGAGAGCGGAAGTGAGAGCTTTGTGAGGATAGGCTGCTCTGCGACGATCGAACCGCTTCAGGAGGTCGCAGCCTTCTTGGGCGGCGTTGGCAGGGATGTCGAGATCATCGACACCCGATTCTCCAGAAGGTTCGACCTCAAGCTGATATGCCCCGTGCCGGATCTGATCTCTACAACTCCAGGAGATCTCGGCCGCGCCCTATACGAGACGCTGCATGAGCTCATACAAGAGCATAAGAACACGCTGATCTTTACAAACACCAGGAATGGTGCAGAGCGAGTCCTCTACAACCTGAGGGTGAGGTATCCAGGCCACTATAACGAAGAGAACTCCGGCTGCCATCATGGCTCGATGGGCAAGAGCAGCAGGATCGATGTGGAGGAGAGGATGAAATCTGGGGAGATGAAGGTTGTAACATCCTCCACATCATTGGAGCTTGGAATAGACATGCCTCATCTGGACTTAGTCCTTCAGATAGGCTCTCCTAAATCTGTGGCAGCACTTCTCCAGCGCATAGGAAGGGCCGGTCACAGCCTGGATCAAGTTGTGAAGGGCAGGATTGTTGTTTTGGACAGAGACGAGCTCATAGAGTGCGCCGTTATGCTGGCGTGTGCGCGCGATGGCTTTGTTGATAGGATACACATACCCGAGAACTGCCTAGATGTTCTCTGCCAGCACATACTAGGTATGGCGCTCGAACACCGCTGGAGGCTCGAAGATGCCCTGAGGATGATAAGGAGATCGTACTGTTACAGAGAGTTAAGCGAGGAGGATTTGAGATCCGTGGTAGATTACCTCTCAGGCGCTTATGCGAACCTTGAGGAGAAGAATATCTATGCGAAGATCTGGTACGATCCCGAGAGAGGAGAGTTTGGAAGGAGGGGCAGGAACTCCAGGATGATATACCTTCTCAACGTCGGAACGATACCTGATGAGTTCTCATGCGATGTCGTAACAAGAGATGGTAGATGGGTCGGAAATCTCGATGAGAAATACCTGGAAAGACTCTCCAAGGGAGACGTATTCGTTCTGGGCGGAAGATCTTATTCGTTCAGATACAGACGGGGCGGGAAGATATACGTCGATCCTACAGGAGATCGCCCCACGATACCGAGCTGGTTCTCGGAGAAGCTTCCGCTATCATTCGATCTCGGCATGAGGGTGCTCAGATTCAAAGCCGAGATGCTGGAGCTTATCAAGAGCTCCAACGAGGATGCGATAGTCCAGCATCTCCTCGAGAGGTATCCAATCGACGAGAACAGCGCCAGAAGCATATACCAGATATTCGACCAGCAGATACGATACCTTGGTGATGATTCAGTCCCTACCGACAAGAGAATTGTAGTGGAAGAGGCCAAGGATGAGAAGGGAAGGAGGGTATATTACTTCCTGACCAATTATGGGCTCAGGTTTAATGATGGTTTCAGCAGGATGGTTGCGTATCTTATCTCTAAAGAAGGGGGGAGCAATGTCCTGGTCTCGATAGCTGATACGGGATTCATGCTCTCGATCCCAGAGAGATCAAAGGCGGATCCGCTGGTTGCTCTTAAAGGTCTGAATCCGGAGATCTGTGAAGATCTACTAAAAAGAGCTATCGAAAACACGAACCTGCTGAAAAGGGTCTTCAGGATTAACGCCACGCGGTTCTTCATGATCCTGAGAAACTATATGGGCAGGAGGAAGAGCGCAAGAAGGCAGCAGGTATCTGCCGATATGCTCATCGGTCTCGCGAAGCAGCTGCCAGATTTCGCTGTACTCAAGGAGAGCTATCGCGAGATAGTCGAGGATAAGTTCGAGTTAGAGAACATAAAGGAGATCGTAGGCTCCATAAGCCGCGGCGATATTGAGATAGTTGTGAAGAAGAGCCCATCTCCAAGCCCCATGTCCTTCGGCATAGCGACTGTAGGGACCACTGATGTTGTTCTTGCTCAGGACAAGCTAGCGCTCTTGAAGGAGTTCCAGAGGAGGGTTATGGAGAAGATCGCGGGAGAGAGCGCAGCGTGAGCGGATATAATAGATTGCAGAAAGATCTCCAGAATAGATTCGACTTCCTTTTAGGCGCAGTTTACATCAAAGAGATGCGCACGTGCGTCATATCGGATACACATATCGGGCTCGAGGAGGAGCTTTTCAGCCAGGGGCTGGTATTCCCACTGAGGGAGAGGGAGGAGATCATAAAGCGAATAGAGACGATTCTAGCAAAATTCAATCCCCGCAGGCTTGTGATCGCAGGAGACATCCTGCATTCTTTCGGGCGGGCAGATCATAGAATACGGAGAAAGCTTGAATCGATAATCTACACTGCAAGATCGCGATGCGATACGCTTCTCGTCTCAGGAACCCACGATGGAATGTTGCCTTACATGGGATTCTCTACTCTTAGCAGATACGACGAAGGCGGATATACGATAACACATGGCGATGAAGATCTAAGCGATCATGGCCATCTTGTGATAGGGCATGAACATCCCGTCCTGGATGTGGAGATGGTAAGAGTGCCATGCTATCTCTTTGGTAAAAACCTCATTGATGAGATGGATCTCCTTGTTCTGCCAGCATTCAATCCGCTCTGTCAGGGCGTTGCAGTTAATCACCTCGAGATATGCGATGCGCTCTCTCCGATGCTGAGAAGAGTCGACATCGGATCGCTCCATCCCATAGTCGAGATTGAGGGAGAGGTGATGGTGTTTCCCGCGATCAGATTCTTATGAATTCTGCTTGTTGGCTACTCGCGACTTTAAGAACCATACAGACCGAATACGATAGCATTGAGCCAAATTATATCTAATTCATATTAATAATTTTAGTAACTGAGCATCAAATTGGTACGAGAATGCCTTTGAACCATTTTCCATTCTTATGGGTGAGATGTTGGTCGTGAGGGTTTTCGACATCCTGCAGAGATCGAGCTATTCTTGCTGAGATAAATCTTTTAATACGCCACGTACCCTCTGCAAGTCCTCCAGCAATTTTATGCCCTTCTCGGTTGTTGTGTATACTAATGTAGATCCTTGAGACATTCTCAGTAGATCACGCTTGAGCAGGAGATCCAGATAGGGATTAACAGTCTTGAAGTTCAGATTTACTTTATACACGATGGCGGTCTTACTTGCGCCTCCTATGCATTGCTGTAGTATCTCAGATATTATATCTAACCGGTCTCTTTTTAATACCATCTTCTCAGATCCAAAGTAAATACCTATTCCGGCAACATCATAAATGTAGCGAACATGTATTAGAATTTGTAATATAAAGATTTTTTCTATCAAGTGCCGTGTCGAATAATTTCGAATTTTCGATAGTAGGAGTTAATTCACACAAATCAGAATTTTAAGACAAATGCAGGATAGAGCCCGTATGATATACCGGATACAAACGATCGGGCTTGGGCGGCATGGTCTGTGGCTGGGATGGTTGCGACTTCAGTCGCCGGAAGCCGCCACTAAAATCAATTGATATCGACCTAGACGGCTCGATTTATTCGATACAGCAGATACTCTGAAAGGAGAGGACTCCGCTTTTGTCCTCAGCTAAGGGCTGGGGCTTTCTCGCTACGTCCTCCCCGATCTGAGAGAAAAGCGGGCGTGGAGGGATTCGAACCCCCGGCTTACAGCTTAGGAGGCTGCCGCCATATCCTTGCTAGCTAAATAGCTTCTAGGGAACAAGGCCACTGACCAGTGCTCCTGGCTAGGCCACACGCCCATCTCGCTTATCCTACACATAATCTCTTATATCAAACTTTCCCATAGCTGTTGGGGCACATTCAAATTAAGAATGAGATCTAAAAGTCATGCGTCATCTTTTTGGGGCTTGGGGTATATCGTGCGCCTGTATCGAAATCGGCAGCATGTCGACCTATGTTGAGCTCGCAGGAATAGTTACGATTGTGCTATGTGAGGTGTTCCCCCTATGGAGTTTCGGTTAATTTTTAGGTTGATATGCAGCTATCAGCATTAAAAATTACAAGATTATAATAAATAATCCTTATCCAAAAAATCTATAAGCTTGTAATAGCAATATAAAAAATAGGTGTTAGATATGTCCAAGAAGAGGTATTTATGTGGATGTTGTGGCGCGGAGATCGACATAAAGAAAACAAAGAGGGTTGGCTTCGGCAAGGAGTGGCTGGAGTGCTTGCCGCCAGCTGGCAGGGATTGGAAGGCACCCACCGCGAAGAAAGAGCTCTCCGATGGCACAATCTACTACCTGGATATGCTCAATAACCTACATACAAGGGAGGAGTTCGTAGAGCTATTCGGTGTGGATCCGGAGAAGGCATTAAAGTACATGCGCGATCATATAATGCTAAACAATGGTAGAAAAATTAGAACATAAAGAATAACAAGCTAAATATCGCGGAGGCCGGCGATTTGGATGAATTCGTATGGTTCGTGATTCTCAAGGCCAAAAGCCTCTTGATAAATGTTTATAGATATAAAACAGAAGTTATTTATAGATGGTGCTCGAACAGAAATAATATAATGCTGGTGGTGGGATATTGATAAAAAAGCTCATTTGTCACCATTGCGGCTCCGTTAATCTCCTTGATACGCAGCAACTTGAAGCGGATGTCAATCAAGAAAACGACGACTGGCTGGAGTGCTCAGAGCCGGATGATTTTCAGTGGAGGCTGCCGGCTGGGAAGATAACCCCGATTGTGGGAGATCCCATATACATAACAGGGGGAGGTCTGAAGTTGACAAGGGGTCAGTATATAGAGCAGTACGGTATAGATCCTGAGATAGCTCTTACTATGATGAGGGGAATGGGTAGAGCTGTAAAGGCAACACTCAACACAGCTGCAGATATCAGCAAGACCGACTCGAGGATTCCTGGATCTATAAGAAAGCTAATGGAAAAGTTCGGCAGAACTAAAGGGGATCCCTGAATAATTAGATCGAAGAGCGGGATAGTGCTTATCTGCGGAAGACGATCGACGAGAGATCGACGGAAATGAGATGCTAGCTGGCTCTTCGACCGGATCCTTCTCTTAATCTCTTCCCCGGGCAGTAGCATACTCTCAGGCCTGAAAAGAGCTGGACTCTTCCAGATGCTTCAACGAAGTAGTAGGATCGATCCGCTCAGCGGGCATCTCCGCAGGCTCTACCTCAGTCCTATAATGTTAAGGACTTTTGGGATAAAAACTCTGAATCAAGAATTGAGAAACAGTAACTACCCTACCCGTTGGGGTAGGGATATTCACACACAGGTATCTAGAAGACCTTTCTTCTTGCCGCCCCGCTTCTCGCCAGGCTTGACCGGCTC
>CAZMZV010000060.1:0-8570 GCA_964570975.1 uncultured Methanotrichaceae archaeon
TTCTTCAATTAAAAATAGCTACGGCAGCAGTGCTGCTGCCGCCTGCATCGCCCAGTTGAAGAACCCCTCGGGCAACACCCCGATCCAGAAGACTCCGATCAGGGCCAGGAGCAATGAAAGCACGTAGCCCTTGGACTCAGAGATCTTCGGCCCTGCCGGCTCCTTGAGGTACATGTAGCTTACGATCCGCAGGTAGTAGTAGAGCGAGAGCGCGCTATTGAGGATAGCGAGGACCGCAAGCCATACGAGACCACCGTATATGGCGGATCCGAAGACGACGAACTTGCCGAAGTATCCAGCCGTAGGCGGAATACCTGCGAGCGCGAACATGAATATGGTCATGCAGAACGCTGTTATCGGCGCCCTTCTTCCAAGGCCTGCGTAATTGGATATGTCATCCGGATCCTCAGAGTTCTTCGCCATCGAGGCGACCTGAGCCGTGCCTATGAAAGCGCCCGTCTTCATGATCGCATGGCCCAAGATCAGGAGGAGGCCTCCGGCCAGAGCGTACTGATCCAAAGGCAGATTGTTCGGTCCGGTCATGCCATCAGATGCCACGCCGAGAACGACAAGCGCTATGGATATGTAGCCTGCCTGGGCTATGCTCGAGTATGCCAGTATTCTCCTCACGTTGTTCTGCCAGCATGCCACCAGGTTCCCCACGGTCATTGTAACAGCTGCGAGTATCGCGAATGCCAGGTACCACTCGAGCCTGAGTGCGAGAAGCGCGATGATTATCACTCTAAAAGCTGCCGCAAACCCCATCTTTTTGGAGCCGGCCGCGAGAAGCGCTGAGACGAGAGCAGGCGCGCCCTCGTAGGTATCAGGAGCCCACATGTGGAATGGCACCAGGGCCATCTTGAAGGCAAATCCGACCACCACAAAGATCAGAGCGATGAGTATCGCTGGATTGAATGATGCTAGAGAGGCGCTGGCGATATCTGCTATCTTTGTGCTTCCACTCATCCCGTAGAGCATCGAGAAGCCGAAGAGCATGAAGGCTGAAGAAGCTGCACCGTACAGGAAGTACTTCATCGCAGCTTCCAGATTCTTCTTCGTTTTATCGAAGGCGGCCATCGCGTAGGTCGAGAGGCTGGCGAGCTCGAAGCCTATGAAGAGCGAGACGATATCTATGGAGCTCGCAACCACCATCATTCCCACGGTGGCCATCAGAAGCAGGGCGAAGTACTCATCCCCTCCCGGACGTCCATTGTAGCGCGTGAGTGATGCGATCACAACGAGCAACGAGACCAGTATGAAGACGGCCTTGAAGAACTGTGAGAAGCCATCCACCCTCAGCGAGTCGTAGAAGAAGACCGTTCCAGTCTGTGCCGTGAACACCAGTCCCATGGCTACGATGAGCGCTATAAGGCTGAGATAGCCCGGGAGCGTGCTTCTTCCTCTTGTAGCTATGCCTATAAGCACGACCAGCAGTGAAACCGCTGTAAGTAAAGCCTCTGCCCCTAGCGGGGCGTAGTGTCCAAGATCCACCTCAGATCACCCCCATCTGTGAGAGGGTTACGACAGGCTCCATGACCTGATGTGCTGCAGTTCCCATTATGTCTGTGATCAACGCCGGCTGAAGCCCGAATAGGAGCGTCAGAAGCACTATCATGCTCATCGCGAAGATCTCGTATGCATGAGGATCGTGTATATCCAGGTACTTCTTCAGTATCGGGCCGAAGAGCACCTTCTGACATGCCCATAGATGGTAACCCGCGGTTACACCAACGCTTGTGAACACCACCAGCATCGTGTACATCGGGAACGTCGCGTAAGAGCCCGTGAGAACCATGAACTCAGCAACGAAACCACTCATCCCAGGCAGTCCAAGAGATGCGAGGAATGCAGCCAGCATCAGAGACGCGAACTTTGGCATTCTGTCAGCTAAACCTCCAAGCTCGGATATTATCCTCGTACCAACCGAGTGCTGTATTGTTCCTGCGGACATGAACAGGGCGCAGGTGATTATCCCGTGGGAGAACTGCTGGAACATCGCTCCCTGTATCGAGAGCCATGTGAACGCGACAGCGCCCAGGGTGACGAAGCCCATGTGGCTGATAGATGAATACGCAACGAGCTTCTTGATGTCCTTCTGCGCTAATGCTAGGAAAGCTCCGTAGATTATGCTCAGCACTCCTATGACGGCGATCACAGTGACGAACATCTTGTCGACGTGTGGAAGCATTGGCAGTATCACTCTGAATATGCCGTAGCCGCCCATCTTAAGGAGCAACGCGGCAAGAACCACAGAACCAGCTGTTGGAGCCTCGACGTGTGCATCTGGAAGCCATGTGTGGAATGGAAACGCAGGCATCTTGACCAGGAAGCCAAAGAGCAGTCCCGCGAATATAACATTCAGGAGACTTGTCGGGAATATCGCTGTATCGGATGTCGCTTGTAGCAGTGTCAGCATATCGAATGTCCTTGAGCCGTCGGGCAGCCTGTAGGTGAAGTACATCGCGAATATCGCCAGTAGCATAACCAGACTTGCTACGTGGGTGTAGATGAAGAACTTGATCGCTGAGTAATCCTTTCTCGGACCTCCCCATATCCCTATGAGGAAGAACATGGGTATGAGCACAATCTCCCAGAATATGTAGAATAGGAAGAAGTCCAGTGCTGTGAACACCCCCAGAACTCCGACCTCGTTGAGCAGGAGCAGTGCGAAGAACTGGTTGGGCCTGTGGTTCTCTCCCCATGCGTATATGACCACCAGAACCGATACTATGGCGGTCAACAACACCAACGGGAAGCTTATGCCGTCTACACCGACGGTGTACTTCACGCCTATAGATGGCACCCAGTCATAGCTCTCGACGAACTGCATCAGCTTGGAGCTCTTGTCGAACTCCGTGTACATCTGAAGAGCCAGGACTAGAGGAACCAATGAGGCTATCAGAGCCACCAACCGGGCCTGCTCCCTGCTTCTTGTCAGAAACGCTATGACCGCGCCTATCAGAGGCACAGCTATCATCAAGGATATGGCGTTTGAGATCACAGGCCCACCTCCATAGCCAGCTTGATGCAAATCACGAGCACCACGATCCCGAAGACCAGGGCTGTGATGTAATTCTGTATAACTCCTGTCTGCAGCTTTCTCAGAGAGCCGGCGAAGCCAAGCGTCGACTCGCTTATCTTGTTCAACACCCCATCGACAACTCTTATGTCGAATATGTTGGCTATCAGCGAGATCCCATAAACAACGGTCTCAGCGAACCATGCAGTGAATATCTCATGCTGGTAGTACCGCTTGACTAGAACCGTTCTTATGATGTCCCTCTCTCCCACGAATCTCCGGATATCAAGCTTCTTCCAGGGCGAGTAGAATAGCAGCGCGAGAATTATGCCGCCTACCCCGACCAGTATCGGAAGTATCTTGATTATGAAGGGCTCGTGTACAGCCTCCTCGCCGTGCTCTCCGCCATGCTCCACGACATGACCGCCGATCAGAGCCAGCTCCTCGAAGTCAACGCCGTAGTGCTCGAAGTTATTCCCTACAGCTTCATAGAAGCCCTCCTGCGCGGGCATGCCGAAGAATAGCGCGAATATCGCTAGAATCACAAGCGGCCCGAGCATTATCCAGGGCGATTCGTGCTTATGATAATCCGAACGCGGCTCGCCTGTGAAGGTCAGGAACCACATCCTGAATGTGTAGAACGCTGTCAGCAATGCTCCCACAATGCCGAAGATGTACGGCAGGTAGTCGTGGGTCATTGCGCCGTACTCCCAAGCAGTCACCAGAATCTCATCCTTTGAGAAGAATCCGGTTGTTCCCGGGAAGCCGGCGAGCGCGAGACCGCCAATCGCCATCGTTCCAGCGGTCCATCTCATGTACTTGCCAACACCGCCCATCTCGCGCAGATCGTTAGTCGCAACCGCGTGAATCACAGAGCCAGCGCAGAGGAACAGCAGCGCCTTGAAGAACGAATGGCCTATGAGATGGAACATCGAGACACCGACGGCTGCTGCGCCAACTACAGATCCTACGCCCAGAGCGAGCATCATGTATCCAAGCTGGCTCACAGTGGAGAACGCGAGAACCCTCTTGATGTCGAAGGCCGCAAGACCCATTGTCGCAGCGTATAGGGCTGTGAAGCCACCAACATAGGCGACTGCGAGCAGTCCATAGGGAGCTGCGTAGAACAGGGGGAACATGCGGGCCACCAGATAGACGCCTGCTGTGACCATTGTCGCAGCATGGATCATGGCCGAGACGGTTGTCGGGCCCTCCATGGCATCGGGGAGCCAGATATCCAGCGGGAACTGGCCTGATTTGCCTGCCGCCCCGCCTAGGAGGAGCAGCGAGATCAAAGTCAGCTGCGTCGGATCGATCTTTGTGATGTTCTCGTATATCACCGGGAACTGCAGGAGATATGTACCCTCAGGCAGTCCTATCTTCGCCATGTTATTGTACAGCAGTATTATACCTGCAAGGAACATCACGTCGCCAACTCTTGTCGTCAGAAATGCTTTCTTGGCGGCCGATGCCGCAGAGGGCTTCCTGTACCAGAAACCGATCAGCAGGTAAGAACAGAGACCCACAAGCTCCCAGAATATGAAGAGCTGCAAGAGGTTGTCCGAGTAGACCAGCCCCAACATGGCCGCTGTGAAGAGACCTGCTTCAGCGAAGTACCTGGCCATTCCAGGGTCGCCGTTCATGTATCCCAGCGCGTATGTGTGTATCAAGGTACAGACGAATGTAACCATCAGCAGCATCACTAGGGCGAGAGGATCTATCAGTATGCCCACGTTCAGAGTCGCAAACCAGTGCATCGACTGGTGAACGACCTTCTCTGGGAAGATCTCGGTGAATATGCCAGCTGATATTATGAACCCTATAAAGGTAGCCAGCACGGTGAGAAATCCTCCGCCTCTCGGCATACGCCATCCAAAGAAGATCGTGAGCACAAATGCCAGTACCGGCAGCCCAACGATCAGATAAGCGTAATCGGCGTACAACGTCACCACCTCAGAGTGTTTATGTTGTCGAGATCAATAGTTCCATACAGCCTGTACAGGGTTATCAGTATGGCAAGCCCTATGCCAGCTTCAGCTGCGGCCAGAGCTATCGAGAACAAAGCGAATACCTGGCCGCTGACGTTTGGCTGGTATGCTGAGAAGGCCACCAGATTGATGTTGGCGCTGTTGAGCATCAGCTCAACGCACATCATCAGCTTGACACCGTTCCTCTGCGTCGCAAGTCCGTAGAGGCCTATGGCAAACATAACGGCGGCAAGCATAATGTATAGCTCAAGCGGGATCGTATCTCTCCCTCCTTATTTCAGGCCATCTCCTTTCTCGCTATGTATATCGCTCCGATCAGGGCTGCCAGGAGAACCAGGGAGAGAAGCTCAAATGGAAACATGTAGATCGTGAATATCTCCACTCCTACATCCCCGATGCCGCTTTCGGGCATCCTGGCCCCCTCCTTGGCCGGCTGGAAGCTGTACTGCTTCTTCATCTCTCCGTACTCCCATGGTGTCACTGATATCGATGCGATCAGTGCCGCCAGGAAGATCACCATCAAGATCGTAGTCTTCACTTTAACCATGGGATTCCTCCATGATCGACCTTCTCGTGAGCATCACGGCGAACAGAATCAGCACTCCTACTGCACCGATGTATACCAGAACCTGCGCAACGCCAAGAAAAGGCGCATTCATCGATATGTAAAGAGCTGCAACAGCTGCGAAGCTACCTATGAGATACAGAGCGCTATGCACTATATTTCTGGAGTAGACCGTGAGCGCAGCAAGCCCCAGAATCAGAACGGAGAGGGTCGCAAAAGCGCCGAGCTCTATGAGGAACCTGATATCATAGATCCTCTCCAGCATGGCCCAACTCCAGGGGGATATATACACTATATAGGCAAGTGCTCCGAATATAATGCCCAAGATAACCAGAAGCAGGACCAGCTCGAAGAGGTACTTGATGTATTTTAGAGAATCTTTTTCCATCAGGATTCACCGCCCTTGTTAGTCTTTGCTTTAGCTGTTTTCTCGTTCCCCTCCTTCCCCTTGGCCTTTGCAGCCTTCTCCTTTGCAGCCGCTGCAGCTGCCTTCTTCTTCTCCTCGGCCTGTCGTTTGGCCTCGGCCTCCAGCTCAGCGACCTCCTTATCCGAGAACTTCTTCACTGCAATCTTATCAGGCCCGTAGATTATGTCCTTTCTATCCCAGCCCGCAATCTCCGTGGTCTTCCCCATCTTCAGACACGAGACGGGGCACTCATCCACGCACAAACCGCAGAAGGTGCATCTGCCGTAATCGATCTGCGGAAACTGCATCTTTTTGTTCTTCAGGGGATTTCCGTATTTGTATGGAACCATCTCGATACAGCTGTTAGGGCAGATTCTGGCACATGAGCCGCAACCAATGCACGTTGTGGCGTCCAGCTCATGGATTCCCCTCTCGTTAGCGGGCAGCTCCATCATTATCTCCGGATAAAGCCTGGTAACCTCGGTTGTGGTGAGCGCAGTCTTCAGCGTGTATTTCAAAGACTTCAGCACCATCTCAGATCACCTCAAACAAAGTAGAGCCCCACAAATGCTGCCCACGCCAGATTTACCAGCGAGAGCGGAAGCATCCATTTCCATCCGAAATCCGTGACCTGGTCGATTCTGAACCTCACCAGAGAGCCCCTGACCCAGATCAGGAAGACCAGCACGATCAGCACCTTCATCAGGAACCAGATCATCGGAGAGATCACGGTTATCACAGGAATGCTCGGACCCTTCCAGCCGCCCAGGAAGAGAAGCACCAGCAGTATAGCTCCCAGAAGCATGTTGATGTACTCCTGGAAGTACAACAGACCCCATCTGATGCCGCCGTACTCTGTTGTATAGCCGGCTATGATCTCCTCCTCAGCCTCGCTCTGGTCGAAGGGTATCCTGCCGAGATCTGTGATCAGTGCTACTGTGAACACTATAAAGCCAATCGGCTGGGCGAATGCATACCATAAAGTCTGGCTCTCGACGATCTCCACCAGGTTCAAACTATGTGCCATCAGCGCAACACCGATAACACAAACGCCCATCGGAACCTCGTAGGCGATCATCCTGGCTATGCCTCTGAAAGCTCCCAGGAGCGAGTATTTGTTGTTGGAGCTGAAACCAGCCATGAAGACCGCGATCGTCATCACAGATAGTGCTGCTTCGACATAAAAAGCGCTGATGTCCATGTTCGCAACGACCAGTGGATAATCCTTACCGTCGATCCTCAGAGCACCGAACGGTATCGCGGCCGCCACAAGCATCGTCGTTATGCTGGCTATTATCGGCGCCCAGACATAGACCGGCTTGTCTGCACCTCTGGGTATGCTGTCCTCCTTTGTGAAGAGTTTAATGGCATCCGCAACCAGCTGCAGCAAACCCCATCTGCTGCCGACCCTGTTGGGACCGAATCTCGCCTGGATATCTCCCAGGAACTTCCTCTCGAGCCAGACGACGGCCATGGCGCCGATGTTAATCACAGCGGATATTATGGCCGCCCCGATGAGACCTATCGCCAAAGCATATATCTTGGGCTCTTGGGAGGCCCAGGCTGAGATCGTCTCTATGATTGTCGATAAATACAACTCGAAACCTCCTTAGCGGTCCACCTCGCTCGTACACGCATCCATGCTGCCTGCTATGGCAACAACGTCAGCAACGTAAGCGCCCTCAAGAAGCGGCGGCAGAGCCTGCATGTATGCATATACCGGCCCTCGAACCTTCACCCTGTAAGGCCTCTCAGATCCATCGCTAACAACGTAAAATCCCATCTCTCCGCGTGGATCTTCAACCCGATAATAAGCCTCTCCGGGCTCGGGCTTGATCTTCTTCGGTAGCTTCTCCTGTATGGGACCACTTGGAATCCGATCCAGGCACTGCTCTATTATGTAGACGCTTTCGAGGATCTCCTCCAGGCGAACCTCGACCCTTGCCTCCGCATCCCCCGCCTTCCTTGTGACTACCTTGAAGTCGAGATCCGGGTAGACCAATATCGGGTCCTCTCTGCGCATATCGTAAGGCGTGTCGGATGCCCTCAACGGCGGACCTGAGACACCGAGACGGCGCGCGTCTCCAGGCGATAGCACACCTATACCGCGCATCCTTCTCACGTAGATGGGATCGCTGTGCAGCAGATCCATGTACTCCTCAGTCCTCTCCCGGATCTTCTTGAGAACCGGGCGTGCTTTATCTGCGAATCCATCCGGTAGGTCGTTTCTGACACCGCCGAACCTCACGAATGTATGGGTGATTCTCGCGCCCGTGATGCTCTCCATCAGATAGATCACATCCTCTCGATCTATGATCATGTACTGGAACGGAGAGTACGTTGCGCTGCCCAGGAGCGTCAGAAACTCGCCTGTGCCAAGCAGATGGCTCTGAATCCTCGAGAGCTCGGCCAATATGACCCTTATGTACTGCGCCCTCTCAGGTGGTGTTATTCCAAGGAGCTTCTCCACCGCACCGCAGTATGCTTCGTTATTGGTTATGGATGCAAGGTAGCACATCCTGTCTGTGTAAACGATGCCCTGCAGGTACGTCCTGTTCTCCATTATCTTCTCTATGCCCTTGTGGATGTATC
>CAZMZV010000061.1:0-8448 GCA_964570975.1 uncultured Methanotrichaceae archaeon
GAATAACGGTTTTCTAGTGTGAGATCACCGCCGCCAGATCATCTATGAAGATGTCGAGGTTCTCCTTTGTCATATGCGGCATAACTATCAGCCTCAACGCCCGTGGCTCTCGCGTCATTGATACATGCCAGCCCCTCTCAAGCAGAGCCTTTCTAACTCCGGGGGGATCATTCATCTTAAATCCGACCACGTTCATCACAGGCTCGATGACCGGCTCGATGCCCATAGCTCGTGCGCTTGATACCAGATATCTTGTCATATCCATGCATCTATCGACGGTCGCCCTGTAGCCCTCGATGCCGAGATGCATTATCACAGCGTATGTCGCGGCTGCTGCAGCTCCGCTCCGCGTACCGGTCAGAGATGCCTGCTTTGCGACCGTGAGGTAATACGTCTCCGTCTCCAGACGTTTGACGTGATCCGCGCTTCTGAATATGAGCCCTCCAGCTGGTATAGGACTCATGCCCATCTTATGCGGATCGATGGTGATTGACTGCACGCCATCCACCCTGAAATCCCACCGGAGATCCAAATCCAGAAAAGGCAAAACAAAACCGCCAAATGCGGCATCCACATGAAGGGGTATGTTATTCTCGATCGCAAGTTTCGCGAGATCCTCTATCGGGTCGACCTGGCCGAACTCCGTGGTTCCGGCTATCCCCACAAGACAGATGGTACGTTCGTCGATCTGTCTCTCGACGTCAGCCACATCTACCCTGAGCATCTCATCCAGAGCCGCCTTCCTCACCTCTAAATTAAGGAGATCCGCGATCTTATCAAACGAGAAATGGGCTGAAGCGGGAACGACTATGTTTCCATCCCGCCGGCCAGATGCATTCCTGGCGGCGCGAATCGCCTGGATGTTCGATTCCGTGCCGCCTGTTGAGATGTATCCAACTCCATCCCTGCAGCTCAAAAGAGAAGCAAGGAGCTGCACGACCTTCTTCTCTATCTCGGCGGTGCCGGGGAAGAGACCAGGATCTCCCAGGTTCGTCTCCAGAAACATCTCGTACGCTTTGACCGCAATTGGATGGGGTCTCGTGCACATCGTGGAGAGAAATCTATCGTAGGTGTGATCTCTGCCGCGAACCTCCCTCAGGAGATCCATGACCTCATTCTCAGATAATCCCTTTCTTGGGAATTTCAGCATACGCTCATCGCTTCCTTGCGGCCTCTAACAGGAGAGAGAGCTCTGCTCTTGCCACAGTCTCTCTCACGATAGCCACTGCATCTATGTTAGCCGATATGCTGTCTATTCCTATCTCAACAAGCCTCCTCGCCATCTCCGGATATGAGCCGGCCTGACCGCATATCGATGTCTTGACTCCTGCCTTCTTGCATCTCTCCACGACGTACTCTATCTGCTTTATCACAGCTGGATGCATCTCCGAGTAGAGGCCTGCTACGTTCTCATTGTTCCTATCTACAGCAAGGGTATACTGCGTGAGGTCGTTTGTGCCGAAGGATATGAAATCTATACCCTCCGCGATGAAGTCTTCGATTGTGAGCGCAGCCGCGGGAGTCTCGACCATTATTCCGATGTCTATTTTCTCCAGGTTCAAACCTTCCTCGATCATGATCTCCTTGGCTCTTTTGAACTCGCTCACGTGCTGAACCATCGGCAGCATGATCCCTACATTTGTAAGACCCATCTCGTGGAGCTTTTTGAACGCCCTTATCTCGAGCCTGAAATGCTCTGTCTCTGTGAGATCTCTACGTATGCCGCGCCAGCCCAGCATCGGGTTGTGCTCGACGGGCTCGTTCTCCCCACCCTCCATCGCGCGGAACTCATCTGTTGGAGCGTCCAGGGTTCTCACCCATACAGGCTTCGGGTAGAATGCATCCGCGACTATCCTGATGTTCTTAACGAGCTCCTCCACGTACTCCTCGCCGCGCCCTGATCTTATGTAGTAGCTCGGCGTCTTCCCCAGGCCGAGAATCATGTGCTCTATTCTGAGAAGGCCCACACCATCTGCCATCGTGGCGGCGGCTGCCTCTGCCCTTGTCGGCTCGCTTATGTTGACCTTGATCTCAGTTGCTGTTATCGGCTTGTATGTTACAGCAACAGGCTGGGGTTTCTTCTCCTCGGATATCGCAACTCTGCCTTCTATGACCTGCCCCTTCGTGCCATCGACTGTGACCAGCATGCCATCCTTCAGAATCTCGGTTGCGTTCTTGGTTCCAACCACAGCCGGACAGCCGAGCTCTCGGCTAACTATTGCCGCATGGCATGCCATTCCCCCCTCATCTGTAACTATGGCACCGGCGCGTCTCATCGCTGGGACCATATCCGGCATGGTCATGCGTGTTACCAGTATATCTCCGTCCTTTATCTTCTCCAGGTCTTTTATGCCTGTGACGATCTTAACGGCGCCCGTGGCTATACCTGGCGAGGCGCCGAGGCCTGTGACGAGAATTCTTCCGGAACTTATCGGCTCTGCAGCAGCTTCTTTGGCCCTCTTTGCTATCGTCGTTATCGGCCTTGACTGAAGGATGTATATCTTGTTCCTCTCTATACCCCATTCTATGTCCTGTGGTATGCCGTAGTGCTTCTCCAGAATCTCCGCATACTTCGCAAGATCCAGGATCTCGCTCTCGGTGAGGACCTGCGCATTTCTCTTTTCAGGCGGTACTGGAATCGTCACGGTCTGAAATGTCTCAGGATCTCTCACGGTCATGATCTCCTTTGTGGCGACCATCTTGTGCACTATCTTCTTCGAAGATCTATCGACTACGTAGTTGTCCGGAGACACACTCCCGCTGACCACCGTCTCTCCAAGACCCCATGCGGCTTCAATCACAACCTGGGGCTCGCCGGTGCTCGGCTGAGAGCTGAACATAACTCCTGATTTTTCAGAATCCACCATCTTCTGCACTATGGCTGAGAGGTTGACCTTCTCATGCTCGAATCCCTGCTCCACCCTGTAGAATATCGCCCTAGCACCGTAGAGCGATGCCCAGCACTTCCTGACAGCCTCGAAGACCGCATCAGCGCCTCTCACGTTGAGATACGTCTCCTGCTGGCCAGCGAAGCTCGCATCTGGAAGGTCCTCTGCAGTTGCACTCGATCTGACAGCGACGAACACCTCCTCCCCCTCGCGCTCGCAAAGCTCTCTGTATCGCTCTTTTATCGCATTCTCGATATCCTTGGGAACCTCAGCTCCCATCACTATGCTCTTCGCCCTCTCCTCGGCCTTGAGCAGCTCATCCGGATTGTTGACATCAACATTAAGAGAATCAAAAAGTGCTTTTGCAATACCAGTCCGCTCTATGAACTGTCGGAAGGCCTGCGCAGTTACCGCAAATCCGCCGGGAACAGGTATTCCGATGTTTATCATCTCACCCAGGCTCGCACCCTTACCGCCAACTACGGATATGTCCTCCTTACCGACCTCTTCAAGCCAGACAACGATCGCCATCCAAGTCATCCTCTTTGTTATCATGAGAGATGATGTGGCATCAATTCGCGACCGTATATTACTTTTTCCCTTTCGTGCTGCGGACCTGTCCGGATAAGCGCTGAGACCAGAAATTTGGACCTTTACCGCTTATCCATGTCAGAAACACTTAATCCTTAGTCGGACACGTCCTGTGCTGTGTTGATAACTTCTGAATTTCCGATGGTGAGACCATTTACACAAATTATAGAGATGGGGTAGGGGGTAGCGAAGACTTCGGTCTTCAGGCCTGCGAGGAGGTCACGTTTTGATGAGAATCGATGGCTATTGGCCACAGCTATCGGCCACACCATCCCGACTTATTTAATACAGCATATCTCCCACGCATGCTCATCCTTGATATGCTTCGGCAGCTCTTAACGCCTCGTCAGCCTCACGATCTCTGCCGACTTCTCTTAGCGCCAGTCCTTTGTTGTAAAGGGCCACTGGATTGGTCGGATCCAGTTGAAGCGCTCTGTCGTACATCATTATCGCTTCGTTGTATCTTTTCATATAGTAGAGAGCGATTCCCTTGCCGATCCAAGCGCCCGTATACATTTGGTTTATCACTATGGCCCTGTCGAACGCTGAGACTGCTTCCTCGAGCTTGCCGAGGCTTACAAGAGCCAATCCCTTGTTGCTCCAGGCCTCGTAGTTTTGCGGATCCGCCTGGATTGCGGCCTCGAAGCACTGGAGCGATTCATTTTGTTTTCTCATCGCGGTTAAGACGATTCCCTTGAAGTTCCATGCCTCGGCATCCAAGCTGTTCAAACTCGTGGCTCTATCGAAGCTCACGTACGCATCCGTGAGCATGCCCATGGAGAGCAGAATCTTTCCCCTCAGTAGCCAGGCCTGATCCATACTGCCATTCATCTTCAGCGCAGCATCTGTGAGGTTCAACGCCTGCATGTAATCCTTAGCCTCGAACAATTCGGTTGCATTTGTTATCAGCGTCGAAGGAGTAACCTCTGCTGCTTCCTGAGCGAGATGGCAATCACATATGATAAACAGCATCATCAGGACTATCGCAATTTTCATGCTGCAAGGGATAATATGTTAAACAGATATAGCTTCCGGTAACTGATCCGGCCTGTACAAATATGCGCTGAGGCCAGAAATTTTGGCATTCTCCTCTTCTGCCTGTCAGAATCGCATAATCCTTATCCGGACACGTCCACTGGATCCGTTCGAGTAGATTATTGAGATCGGAGAGCATTTAGAGACGGCCAGCCAATCCGACCAAAGTATTAATAGGTGGATAGTGGATCTGAGCTCGAAGATCTAAACTGAGGAATGGGGTCATGACCAAAAATATCAGGGTCGAGGAGCTAACCCAAAGGCCTATTGAGAAGCAAGAGATCGAGGTTGTGGAGCGCAAGGGATTGGGACATCCCGACAGCGTTGCCGACGGCATCGCTGAGGAGATCAGCCGGGCTCTCTGTAAGGAGTACCTGGAGAGGTTCGGGAGGGTCCTGCACCACAATACGGACAAGATACAGATAGTAGCAGGACGCTCCAGGCCCGCTTTCGGTGGAGGGGAGGTCATTCACCCCCAGTACATACTTCTCACAGGCAGAGCTACAAGGGTATGCGGTGATCTGGAGATACCGGTAGACACAATAGCACTGAGAACCGCTCGGAGCCATCTCAAAAAAGCCCTGATAAACCTCGATCTGGATACACATGTAATAATCGACTGCAAGATCGGTACAGGATCAGCCGATCTCTGCGATATCTTTGATAGAGATGCTTCGACCATACCGAGCGCAAATGACACATCATATGGTGTTGGGTATGCGCCTTTCTCCGAGACGGAGCGGATAGTGTATGAGACGGAACAAACACTTCTTGCATTGAGGAGCAGAATACCAGCGATAGGCGAGGATATAAAGGTCATGGGCCTTCGGGATGGCGATACGATCAATCTGACAATTGCATGTGCGATGGTTGATAAATACCTAGACGATCTCGATCACTATGTTGAGACCAAAAGAGAGATAGTAGATGAGCTCAAAGCACGTGCGCAATCGCTCACAAAACGCAGAGTCAATGTGCAGATGAACGTCGGAGACAACATAGCCACAGGCTCCGTGTACATCACAGTCACCGGCACCTCCGCAGAGATGGGCGATGATGGCGCTGTCGGCAGGGGAAACAGGGCAAACGGTCTAATCACTCCAAACAGGCCGATGAGCCTCGAAGCCACCTCTGGAAAGAATCCCATCAACCACGTCGGGAAGATATACAATCTGCTGTCAAACCTGATAGCGAAGGAGATAGCTGAGCTTGATGGTGTGGAGGAGGTTTACGTAAAGCTCCTCTCTCAGATAGGGAAGCCCATAAATCAGCCACATGTCGCCTCTGTACAGCTCGTACTCAAGGACGGTGTGCGCATGCATGCTGTACAGTCCAAGGCTGAGGAGATAACAGAGAGATGGCTTGATGATATCCAAAGGGTGCAGGGGATGATATTCAGAGGAGAGCTGCAGACATACTGAGGTTGTTGTATGAGATCTATGCTACTGTTTTTGCTGGCTTTCTTGATATCATCTGCCATCTCGAATGCATCCACCGCAGATGATATGATCTGGCGTGGGGAGAGCCCCTCAGCCATGGTCTCTACGGGCGAGGAGATATACGCTTCATTTCAAGCTGCTGGCGGCTCTGAGATCCTGAGGCTCTCCAAGGAGGGTGAGGTTCTCGATCGAATCTACGTTGACGGTCTTGTCAGGGGAATGGCCTACAGCGATG
The DNA here is from genome assembly GCA_964570975.1 of uncultured Methanotrichaceae archaeon. Classification (GTDB taxonomy): domain Archaea; phylum Halobacteriota; class Methanosarcinia; order Methanotrichales; family Methanotrichaceae; genus Methanothrix_B. Next base: position 6,189 of record CAZMZV010000061.1, read on the forward strand.
GATCGCTCTTCGTAAGCCATTCAGACAGCATCTCCATAATCAGGGATGGCCATGTAAGGGAGATCGCAAGCGGCCTGAACAATCCAAGCTCGATGGTTGTTATAGGAGACATGATATTAATCTCCGTAACAGGCGGAATTGCAAGAATCAAGACTGGAGATGACATGCAAGCAGGCGCTGGAAATATTCTCTTCCTCGAGATATGGACCAATCAGCATGGAATCGCAAGGACAGGCCCGCAACCCAGGATCATGATCGATTTTCCAACATATTCGCTTGAGGATGGTGTGCTAACATCGCACCTTCCCGTGGAGGGCGTTGAGACCGCTGACCTGATAGTCGGCACCGGCACATCGCTCTCAGGGGATCTCGGAGGTGGAGCGAGCAGCATGCTAGAGGCGGTGAACATACCTTACACCGCAGAAATATACACAAGGGAAAATGTGACGGATGCGTTTAGGATTCTGCGGATAGATAACGATCGCGTTTACGTCGAGCATCTAGGCGAGGAATTCGTGCTCGGCCCAGGGGAGTCCAGGCGTTTCACCAGAAACACCACAAGCCCAGACGGTTCGCTTGATATAGTATCGACCACCATAGTTACAAACCATGGGTTGGTGTATCTCAAACAACCCCAGTCACAGGATGTTATATGAGTCGGAGAGATGGCTGATAGTATGAAGAACGGTGGTTATGTACCGGGAGACTACAATGAGATGTCGATGTGCTTGAAGACATACACAATCGGGGGAGAGGTTTTAGTTGCTGTTTGCGATAGAGATCTTCTGGGACAGAGATTCACCGAGAACGAGCTTCAGTTAGAGGTGAGTGCGAGCTTTTTTGGCGATGAGCTGGCATCCGCGGCGATGCTTGAGAAGGCCCTAGAAGAGGCAACAATGGCCAACTTTGTGGGGGAGCGATCGGTAGCATGGGCGATAGCCTTTGAGTATGTGGATAGCGAGAACGTCCTCCATATAGAGGGAGTGCCCTGCGCCCAGATGGTGCGAATGTGATGAGCATATGCCCGAGATGCGGAGGGGCATCTGAAGACGGTCTCTGTCTCTCTTGTATAATCGAGACCACCGAATTCATGGTATGCCCCGATCAGATAGATCTCGTGATCTGCTCCGTCTGCGGCTCGATCTTCGAGAGAGGCAGATGGAGGCAGACCGATTTAGAGCTCGACGATCTCATAAAGAATGCTCTTTTCAAGGCGATATCGATACACACTGAGCTGGAGGCCGTGGAGCTGGAGATATTCATACATCCACGTGGCTCAACGAGATTCGTCTGCGAGGTGCATCTATCCGGCATATTCAGGGGCGCTCCGGTAAAAGCGGAATGTGAGGTCAGGGTGAGGGTATCACGCCGCTCGTGCGATAGATGCAGCAGGATCTCAGGCAGGTACTTCGAGGGCATAGTACAGGTGAGAGGGCGTGAGAGGCTACCGGATGAGAGCGATCTCGCCGCGGCCAGAGATATCGCATTGAGTCTTGCTGCAGACGGCTACAGAAAAGGGGATCGTCTCGCATTCATCCAGGATATCAAGAAGGTGAGGGGCGGCATAGACATAATCGTCGGTTCCACACAGCTCGGCAGGCACATAGCCAAATCGATCGCCGAGAGGTTTGGCGGAAAAACGCAGGAGTCTGTCAAGCTCGTCGGATGCAAGGACGGAAAGGATATTTTCAGGACAACCATACTCGTAAGACTTCCTCGCCTGCGGAAAGGGGATGTGATATACTCGAAGGGCTCTGTCCTGGAGGTTGTCGGACTCGAGGGGCGTAGGACGGCAGTCGTCTCCCTTGACAAGGGCGATAGATTCTTCATATCCGAGGAGGAGGCAGAGGCTGCTGAGATCATAGGCGATGTCTCAAGGGCCAAGAAGAGCGTCGTGATATCGATCGACGAGAGCGTTGTTGAGGTTCTAGACCCGGATAGCTACAAGACAGTCCTCGCGATTCGCCCAGCGGGTATGAAACTCGAATCCGGCTCAGAGGTAAAAGTAGTGCGTACAGACAGAGGTTTATTTTTATTGTATGGATGATATGAAACATCTTTTGAGATGAAGGCTGCGGATGGGTAGCGGGACCTATTCGGAAGCGCTGAGGCCATAAATTTGGACCTTTACCGCTTCTGCATGTCAGAAACACTTAATCCTTATTCGGACACGTCCGAGTAGCGAATTCCAGCGACTTAACTCGTTGGATGAGGCGTGTCCTGCTGTTGAGCTTGTAAATCCTGTCTTGATAATTGGGGG
>CAZMZV010000062.1:0-2775 GCA_964570975.1 uncultured Methanotrichaceae archaeon
GCATAATATTATTAACTAAACGCTCATAAAAGTCATCCACTATCATTGCTCTATCTCCAGCTTGAATTCCCCTCGCTTCCACGTCCTCTCTGCAGGCTAGTATCCTTTCTTTTGGCAATGCAGCAAGGGGATCTCCGAGCAGGTTATAAACTCCATCTCCGGCCAGATATAGAATGGCATCATCTGATTGCATAATAAGCAGCATACACAACTTGGCACGCTCACTGGACGGTGGTTTGGTCAGGAGGAAGATATCCGCGCTGGATCTTTTAGCAGGGGAGGCTGATTTATCCATAAATCCACTTCCTCCTCACAGTGCTATAATTACATCTGATTCCAAAATCGCCTCTATGAATCTCTCCACATCGACCAGCTCTATCATCTCGATCAAGCTCTGGCCGAGAAGCCCTCGCTCGGCCAATGAAGGCTCATGAGCCAGGATTCTCATCTCCGGGTATGCATAGATCATATCTGAGAGGTTAGGCGCCCCGAGAGCGCTGCTGTTCTGGCCTGCTAAGGCTAGATATACCCCATCTGCGTAGAGACCGAGCGTGACGTTCGTTCTCGTGCTCACCGTCGCAGCGGCCGCGTTAAGTATCCCGTAAGCATCCTCGCTCCCATATGGCGGGTGGTCCAGGAGGTAAAAGATCGAGGTCATCGAGATAAAGCGATTACTTTGTCGCTTTCCTTTATCATCTTCGCAAGATCGTACAGGCTGGTGATCCTTATACCTGGCAGGTACTCTTTGCATAGGCCATCTTCTGCCTTATAGCCTCTGGCTTGGGCGCATCTCGAGCAAGCCCTGACAACCGCTCCAGCTGATGCCAGCTCCTCAAAAAGCCTTCCGATATTGATAAAGGAAGTGGGATTCTGGCCGCGCTTGGGTATATGCACCGCATCCAAGTAAAGAAAGATATTCACCTTATGCGCATTCAAAGCAGCTCTGGCTATCTTGTAGGCGATCTCCGCGTGCTCGGTGATATAGGGGCCGTCTGTAAGAATGATGGTAATGGTGCCCATCCTACAGATACTCCAGCAGAGCCCTCAGATGTTCGAGGTTGATAGCGTACTTGGGATCCCTCAAAGGCGTACATCTATCGATCTCAGTTTCGCCAGCTATAATCTTGATGGCAAATGTGTAACAGCTCTGCTCACAGCACTCTCCGCAATCGGTCTGCGGCAGATACTTATAGATCTCGTTATGATCAACAGCGACCTTCTCACGGGGAACCGGAGTCACGCCTTTGATAATAGCCTCATTGATCTTGCTCTTCAGATCTTGTAGGATCTCTTTGGCTTCCTCCTCGCTTTTAATCATGGTCATTGTAACATTGCCCGTTGAATAAACGGTTATCAGGATGTTATCCCTCCGGATGATCAAGGCCCCGATCCTCTCAGAGTATCTCGCTCGCCGGAAGATTGGCTCCAGAAGCTTGAGATATCCTCCAAGCGGTGGTTTCATTCGGGCGATTATCCTGAACTTGGAAGGGTCGGCAATGCATGGCAAAAGCTGCCTTATCTCCGTGATCTCAATGGGTTTTGCTCCTGCCAGATCCATCTTTGTTTCCGCAGCTTTCTCGGCCTTGGACTCCATCAAGCCCCTGCCGAATTCGGTCAGAGAGACCATCTCATCTTTAATATCGACCAACCCCGCTTGCTGCAGCAGCTGAAGATGGTAATCCAGCATCGATGCACCAACGATAGAGGCTATCTCTTCCTTTTTACTGCTGCTCTCTCCAAGCTTGGCCATTATCTTTCTTCTCGTGGCATTGGCCATGGCATTGCTCACGAGCTTTACATTATGCGATCCGGCCATGAACTCATCACCTGCGGTTTAGGTATCACAAAACACTTTGCGAGGTGCACCAGGATAGTACCTATCTCTCAGCTTTAGGGCGACATTCACCAGGGATATCAGCACCGGTACCTCGATCAGAGGGCCTATCACAGCGGCAAACGCCTCCTGAGATGCTATGCCGAACACCGCTACCGCAACAGCTATTGCCAGCTCGAAGTTGTTGCTGGCCGCTGTAAATGATAGCGCAGCGGTGTTCTCGTAGTTCACTCTGAGCCGATAGGCCAAGTAGAAGCTGACGAAGAACATGAGCAGGAAGTATATGGCTAAAGGTATAGCCACTCTTATAACATCCCTGGGGAGCTGCACGATGTAGTCTCCTTTGAGGGAGAACATCACGACGATTGTGAAGAGAAGTGCTAGGAGGGTGATCGGGCTTATCGCCGGTATGAATCTTCCCTCGTACCATCCCTTTCCCCTGGCCCTGATAAGCGAGAACCTGGTTATGACTCCGGCTAAGAAAGGTATTCCGAGGTAGATGAAAACGCTCTCTGCGATCTGGCTTATGGTAACGTCTACAGCTGTGCCTTCAGCAACTCCAAGAGCTGCTGGAAGAAGCGTTATGAAAATATAGGCGTAAATCGAATAGAAGAACACCTGGAAGACCGAATTCAAACCCACAAGTGCAGCACAGTACTCTGTGCAACCACAGGCCAGCTCATTCCAGACGATCACCATCGCAATGCAGCGCGCAATGCCAATTAGAATCACCCCGTACATGAGATGTGGCGCATCCCGCAGGAAGATCATCGCTAAGAGGAACATCATGATCGGCCCAACCAGCCAATTCAGCAGCAAAGAGAGGCCGAGGACCTTTTTGTCTTTGAATACCCTTCCTAGCTCTTCATACCTCACTTTAGCCAGGGGAGGGTACATCATCAGGATCAAACCGATGGCGATTGGTATAGATGTCGTGCCTA
>CAZMZV010000062.1:2875-8352 GCA_964570975.1 uncultured Methanotrichaceae archaeon
CTGAGAAACTTCGAGAAACCTTCATGACCAGAGGTCACATGGTTTGGATGCATTTTCATAACGAATAGGAGCATCTGTCTCTACACGCACTTTTCCTTACCCTCGTCGGCCTCCAAAAGTGGAATATACCACTCTTCCTCACAGTAAGAGTGATGGCATCGGTGATAGGGCATCGTGGAGCTCCAGCCCTTGCGCCTGAGAACACGCTGCAGGGGATTGAGAAGGCATATTCGTGCGGAGCTGATATGGTTGAGATGGATGTTCGTCTCTCCTCGGACGGAGTTCTCGTTCTGATGCACGACGAGACCGTGGACAGAACGACCAACGGTAGCGGCAGGATCGAGGATCTGAGCCTGAGAGAGCTCAAGAGCTTGGATGCTGGTGGGGAACCTGTACCCACGCTTGGAGAGGCCATCATGCTCACTAAATCCCTCAACATGATAGCAGTCGTTGAGATGAAGGAGGAGGGCATAGAGGAGCTGGTTCTCGATGAACTCCTGGGCTCAAAGGCGATTGTGACCTCTTTCTACCACAGAAGCATACTCGAGCTCAACGAACTGCTCGCGGAGAAGAAGGCTAAGGATATAATGACGGGTGTGATCATCTCATCCCTTCCCGTAAATCCGATAGATCTCGCTCTGGATGCGCGCGCTACCGCCATATTCCCAAAGAGGGTCAATCCCAATCTGTTCAAAGTCGCACATCGGAAGGGGGTCAAGGTGTATCCCTGGGGCGTGAACACCATCGAGAGGGCTGCATGGCTCCTAAAGCTAGGCGCGGATGGCCTTGTGACCGATGACCCATGCGCAATAAAGGAAGCGCTGAGATTGACGCTCACGAATACGGGCAAGGAGAACTGCAGATACTATCCCTGCCACCATTTCGAGGGGCAGGACTGCACGCACTGCTTCTGCCCTCTATATCCCTGCAAGGACAGATCTCTCGGCAGGTTCGTCAGGACCAAGAGGGGCAAGAGGTTCTGGTCCTGCATAGACTGTGTTCTGGTCCACATACCAGAGGTCGCGGCGTACCTCGAGAGGAATCCGGAGGCGAGTGTAAACGAGCTGAAGAGATTCCTGAGCTCGACAGGCAGAGGCTGCTTCTACCGGCCAGCAGAATAGAGCCTCCTGCGTTCAGGCGAGGATCTCACGGCCCAGAAGCTTTATCGATTTCGATTGCGCGATCAAAACGGCTCACAGATAATACGCGATCGCCCGCGACCTCTTGTATCAGCTCGAGAACATCATCGGGGCAGGACGGTCTGCGCGTCTCTGCTCGAGCCGCCAGAGCCCTTCCTATGATATCATCGTGGCCTGCCTCCACCTTCACTATTATGCTTCCGCTGGGCACGGCATGATCTCTGCAGATGCAATCCGGATCTCCATCGACTATCCCCACTATCGGTATTCCGAGCCTGGCAAGAATGCCACCGGCGATCGCGGTTGTATCGTCGCCTACGGTGACGACAAACGGCGCATCTGCTGCACGTTCAAAGGACTCCTCCGCGGCGTGATCGATGATTGTGAACCCTTTGTTATCTCTGGAGAAGATAATTCGCGAGGAGACTCTGGGGGGCAGCATTCCGGCAGTCCTCCTTATATCCCCGCTTCTGACGATTGCGGTTCTCAGATCAACAGATGGTATCTTCTCCAGGCCATGATTCTTAATCTCAAGACCCTTTGCACCTATGATCCTTCCCGCTCGAGCCACGATCTCGACATCTCCATCTGTGGCCGTGCCGATCACGGTGCCGTTTACAGAGACCTTCTCCCCTGGAAGCACGCCGCTGACCTTGCGTATTATCAAATCCCCCTCGAGTCTCAGTTTGTCCCTCTTCTCCAGCAATCTTGATTCGATTATCTCGAGACCGAAACTATCTGAGAATTCGGATTTCAGGTGTTCGCCGAACTCGGATGGATTCGCAAGGGTTGTTACGAAACGCCCGCCGTAGTCCGCCTGAAGAACCGTGTTCTTGGGCCGGGCTCGCGCAACAACCTGCGCGCCGAAGGCCAGGCCCGTCTCTCTGCTCTTCGCGTAATTCAATAACACAGTAAGTTTTGTATTTTGGAGATCCTGGAGGGACTGGCTGGGCGTCCTGCGTCTGCTGATATCTATCCTTTCTTCCAGGCCGGCGTCGATAACCGCCACCCTTCCCATCGTACCGCCGAGTACCGCATGCACCTCACCATAAGATGCAAGCCAGTCTAGCGCTCTGAGAGCATACCCAGTATCCACTACCTCTGGTCCGTGAACAACGACGCCTATTATCGCCGGATGATCATCCACCGCACTCGAGGTTCTCATCATGGAGCCTGGCCCGGGTCATCATCTCCTTCTCTTCCTTCATCCTCTCCTCGAGCTCCTCAAGAGAGATGCCGCCGAGCTCCTTCCGCTCGGGGACCTTCTCTATGGGCTCAAGGTGGGATGTGAGGTAGTAAAGATCTGTGGAATCCAGCAATGCCCAGGTCTCCCCGTCCTCCTCCTTCATGAGCTTGACAACCCCCACGGTGCCGGTACCGTTGTACCTGACGAGGGATCCCTCTTTTATCTCCATCTCGATCACCATGCATCTGGCCTGCGAGATGCAATAATGAATTTGTCTGTGTCTTTATTAAGTCTTACTGTGTTGGTGATGGATATCCGCGGAATGAGAGCTTGGCCAAGAAAACAGGCTTTAGCAAGCGTTCGATGTTCTAACACGCCCTGATGAATCACAGTTTGATATCGGCTTAGAGGAGCCTGAAGTCCCCACCGGTTTTGTCCACGATGATGGGATTCTGCTTTAATAATCGCTTACCAGACCACTTGATTGTGCCCTCTTTAGCCTTGTAAAAGCACTCTTGCAGGGTGAGCTCATGCCTCCTCGTCAGTTCGGCCCGTATCGCATTTACGAGGTTGTATGTAAATACGCTCATGGAGCCGGTCCACAGCTCATTGCTCGGCTCCTCGTTCTTAGATGATGTTATCAGTATCTGACCTTCAGAAACTAAATCCTTCATCCCGCCGCTGTAACATGCATCGATGATGATGGCCAGGTTTTTGACGTCGTTCAGATACCTTTTGAGCTCATACTCGCTGATGTACGATTTGGGATCGCGATTGGAGTTCTGCGGCACCATATAGAATGTGCCATCATCGTCTACCTCTCCGTGGCCTGAGAAGTAGAAGACGATGCGCTCCTTGTTTTGTGAGTTTTTAATTATCGGGATGCCCACATTCAGGATGTTCTCTTTGGTGGGCTTGATCGGACTCTCGTCGGTGAGTTCCACCACCACGTATCCGAGCTCCCGCAGGAGCTCTGCCATGGCTTTGGCATCGTTCACACAGGCACGCAGGTTTGTTCTGCCAGAATAGCTGTTGACACCTATGACAACGGCTATTTTATCTGATCTATGCTTCTTTGAGCTCTGATCTGAATAAAGAAATCTGTACTCAGCTGAGAGAGAGGAGCTCATGTTCGCTTTGGAATATGCGTTATCCTCCTTTCCGGTCAGCAGGAGATTAAGATTGGACCCTATCTCTGGATACATCTCGTTAAATTCAGAGGCCTTCTGATCGGATGCCAGCGAGTTTAATTTGGCGATATTCGAAAGAGATTGCAAATAAGATGCACGCTCATTCTCATTAGATCCGTTAAAGCTTGAACTCCGAGTTGTTTGCGTGGAGATCTCCGGGTTAACAACATCCTTTTTGTAATTATACGACTCCGAGGTAAAACGGTTGTATATGGCTGAGTCATCGGAGCTAGAATACCTCACGGCAGGATAAGTAGCGGGCATCGGCTGGGTGGCATCTTTTGGTGTGGCTTTGGCGCCGGTTATCTGATAAAGATAATTTATATAGCTGTTGGCGCTCGCAGAATCGAACGCCTGAGAATTCGTGCCCGATGCGCTGTTTTCGTATAGGGATCTCAGGTTGTCTCTCGTCCCCTCGAAAGTACCTGCGTACGACCTCGGTCTGGCATCGCTCTCATCAGCTTTTGTATGGATGGTGCTAATCATCGCCAGCGTGCGCTCGTATTCGGATACCTGCCGTTTTCTCCTGGATGTATCGGCGCGATCGGAGAGAAGCTGTTTCAGATTTGATGAGTCGGATGATATGAATTCCTCGAACTCTTCACCATCCGTCTCCTTTACCGACGTTTTTGAGAGAAAATCGTCCCAGTTGACCGGGGCGGCTGCATATAATATACCATCGCTCTGTTCCGCCCTCTCCGTTAGACGTATAAGATGCGCCGTCGAGCTGGCGGCCGTGCTTTCATCCATTGCATACGCTAACTTAGATATCGCAAGAGCTAACAGCACTACGATTATCAATCTCATGGACATCTGCTGTTTATAATCTTAAATGCATCAAATAATAAGATTCACGTAACCTAGTTACTTAAGATTGTTAAGATACAAAAATACGGCCTTCAGGAGGAACATCCAGCTAAGATTGGGCAGCAGGAAATCACAACAATCTTTATTAATCAAAATTACCTCACGTAATGACATAAGTAAATAAAATAACCAGACACCAATGGGGATAATGGGGTTTGTCGGTTTGAAACCACAGCTCGAGACGTATTGCGATTGGCGTTCAGCGGTGCTCGAATGTGTTCGATCTCGGCCGGTTGGTCCGCAGTTCGCGATGTGGTTGATCGATAACTGGTATGAAGATGAGGTGAACTTAAAATGCGAATGATTCATGTCGTGGCAGTCTCTTTGCTTATATCTGCTTTGAGCTCGGCTGTCCTCGCACAGCAAGAGGTGGATTACAGCAGAATAATAACCGCTGCATGGTTTGATTACAGCAATGATCTTAACTACTCCTCGCGGATCTTGGAGGAATATGTTAATAACAACATATCGGATGCGGAGGCCATCCAGTCGTTTATGGCTACTTACGTGATGGCTGGCAGGACCGCGGCGAATATCGCCATGGTGGAGCCGCCCGATATGTACAGAAACTACCACAACTACACATTCAGCGCAGTGGAGAACTTCCGCTTGTACCTGTGGAATCTGGCGAAGTTCATTGAGACCAAGTACATCGTTTACGGCCAAGATGCCATGAACTACTTCAACGCCTCCCAGGAGGCGAGGGAGAAGGCGCTGGAGGAGAGCGTCTTACTCATGTGAATTCTTTTTTAACATGAAAGGACGTGTCCTGATAAGGATTAAGCGTTTCTGACATGCAGAAGCGGTAAAGGTCCGAATTTCTGGCCTCAGCGCTTATCCGGAGAGGTCCGTATGCAGAACAACAAACCGATAACTATTTGCGTCGTTTGGAGCACCACCAGAGCTACACCGGGTTACTTTCGCTGAACCGAGGAGGTCGCGAGAAGTCTTAGCGAAGGCGAGATTCTCCGAGTCTGCAGACCCTGGCTGTAGTCCTCTCGGATACGGAAGGGTCTTAATCTAATAGAGCTAATTTAATAAAGCGTTCACGAAGATGAGTTACATGTATCTTGCAGATGATAATCATCCAGATGC
>CAZMZV010000063.1:0-7592 GCA_964570975.1 uncultured Methanotrichaceae archaeon
TGGAGCTTCTCGCTCCGCCCTCTCCGCCTCAGTGAGTTAAAGGAGGGGTTTCAGTCTCCTATTGACGGGTAGCGTTTAAATTATTCTTTTTTGATAAATAGTCATTTATAGCTGCGTGGAGCGCATCTGCGGCGAGGTTTGAGCAATGCAGCTTCTGCGCTGGGAGTCCATCAAGAGCGTCCGCGACATCGTCTCGCGTTATCTTCATGGCATCCTCCAAGCTCTTGCCCTTCGCCATCTCTGTGATCATACTGCTGGTAGCGATCGCGGCACCGCATCCGAATGTCCTGAACTTTATATCCTCAATCCGCCCATCCTTGACCTTGATGAATATCTCCATGAGATCCCCGCATACCGGATTTCCCACCTTGCCGTAGCCATCGGCATCCTCTATCGTCCCGACGTTCCGGGGATTCATGAAATGCTCCATAACCTTCTTGCTGTAGCCTATCTGCTGGGTCATGTAAACCTGATTTCATAATAACGAGCACGATGTTATATTTTTCGTCCGCATTCTGGAGCCTGTCAGAATAAGGATTGAGTGTTTCTGACATGCAGAAGCGGTAAAGGTCAAAATTTCCGGGCTCAGCGCTTATCCGGACATGTCCGCATTCTGGAGCTATCCGAATAAGCATAGAGTAGCTCCGCTAATCAATAGCAGCATGTTTTGTCTCACATTTAGCCATTATTGAGACAGATCTCAATCCTATAAGCGACAAAGTCGATGTGCATTGGATCTAATCCAGTGGCACAGAGGAAGCCTCCTGATCCATCGTCCTGGCTCTCATCAGAGAGAACTTCGACTAAAGACGAATTGGCCTCAAATGAATTCTAATGGTTTTGCACCTTCTTTGGGCAAATATCAACGAAAAACTTCTTATCCGATAAAATCTCATCTCGTGAGACATAGGCAAGTGACGAATGTAAGGAGGATGCAAGTTGCTGATTAAAGTTCTGTCTTTGAGTTTGCTGTTCGTGCTTATCATAGGGGTAGGAATCGGTGAGGAGAACGAGACCCTCCCTAACGCTGATGTTGTAGAGATCGAAGCTAACTTAACCTCAAATGCGAGCTCGAATATGACGGTAATAGAGGCTGCACCGCTGAGCCTCCAGTATATCTGGTCCCTGAGTCTGAGCAGTGGCGAACAGGTGACAGTTGCGCTGAACCAGAGCGGCACGGATCTGTTCGGCTCGGCCAAGTATGAGGGTGCAGAGCCATGGAATGGTGTGGTTGTTGGCTCTGTAGATGGCAACAATGTTAAGTTGGTATTGACCGCTCTGAAGGGGAAGAGGCTGGTGCCAATGATCCTCACAGGAAACTATACTGAGGATACGATTACAGGAACATATAGCGTATACAGCCCCACAGGTTTGGTAGATAGCGGCAAGTTCACCGCGATGTGGATAAATCCGGATACCTCGGTGTACACACCAGCCGTCATCTCAGAAGCTCCAGCACAGACCGCAGCTGCTCCTGCAGAGCAGACGAATGTCACGGAGACCACGCAGGAGACTGCAAAGCCAACCCAGCTCAGCACCAAGAGGTTCTTCGATGTAACGGAGAAGAAGGAGGAGATATTCTCATCGCCTGCCAGCATAATACCCCCCGGAATGGGCATGGGGGCCGGCCTCTCTTAGTCGAAAACAGACTTAGAGCACGCGTACCTCCAAATCGAGGGATCTAAGCATCCCTTCTTAATTTTTATAAAATCTTTTCTGCTATAAAACTGGATCTTTCTGCCACAGGTGTGTGTTGAATAATGTTCAGAAATCCAATAGCAGAGAGCCAATTCACACGAATCAAAATTTTGAGGGGAATCTAGTGGCTACATCGCCTTGAAGTATTCGACACAGCAGTCAGCGGCAGGCAGATATTCTCGAATCTGATATTCAGAAGAGATACAAAGCGATCAAGTTTCAACAAGCTAAAGTCTAATCTCTCAAGAGGCATTCACACCCTCTAGTGCACATCTCATACGCTGTATCATTTCGTTCCTTTTTCGGCCAGCTCCTCACAGCGGACGTGTTCGAATAATGAATGTGTTTCTGACATGCTTTATGGCCTCAGCGCTTATCCGGACAGGTCCCTCACAGCGACCGCAAGGCCTATAACTCGGCCATGAGTCCCTTCAGCCCATGCCGAATCTCAATATCGCAGTACTGGGGAAATCAGAATATTGTAAGGAGTTGGGCAAAAAGGGCACAGCAAGCGATATCACCTTTTATAACCTCAAGCGCGGCGACACAACGGTTACATTCATCGAGCCGACGAGGTATCCAGATAGACTTGCTCCTCTCTTCTATGCAGTATCCATGGCGAGAAAAGCAATAGTAGTCGTGGAGAAGATCGATCAGCTCTTCGGAGAAGCTATACTCGCACTGGACTGTATGAAGGTTCGAGAAGGTTATTTTATACTAAAAAACTATATTACAGAAGATCAGATCGCTCCTCTCGTCAAATCCACAGTTGCAGAGGGTTATGCTGTACTTGAGGATGATCCAATAGAGATACGCGAGCTTCTTCTCGATGAAGCGAGCTCGTTGGAATCAAAGGAGAGCAACTCAGGCACGATTCCTGTGGATCACTTCTTCAACGTTCGTGGCGTAGGAACTGTGGTTCTCGGAAACGTTGTCGAGGGAACGATAAGAAGACATGACCAGCTGAGGGTTCTGCCAGGAGAGAAGACGGCTCAGATCAGATCTATACAGAAGCACGACGAGGATTTCGAGAGCGCATGCGCGGGAGAGCGCGCCGGTCTAGCGCTTAAAGGCGTGGAGGTTGATGATTTGGAGAGGGGCATCGTGCTGACCACAAATCCCTCTGTCAAGGTATCCGATAGCCTGAGAGCAAGAGCCGAGCTTGTGAAGTACTGGTCTGCACCATTGAAAGAGGGAATGGTGTTGCATCTCGGCCACTGGATGCAGTATCTGCCAGCTAGAGTTGAATCGTCTAGCGGAGACAGAAGTAATCCGGATCTGGTCTTGTCTCTGGAGAAACCGCTCGTCCATCTACCCGGAGATAAGGCGCTGATGACATACCCCGAGGGAGGAAAGCTGAGAATACTGGGAACCGTGGAGCTACCATGATGCAGCTTACTATCAGTGTGCTGTGTTGAATAATGTTCAGAAATTCAATAGCGGAGGACCAATTCATACGAATAAAGATCTTGATAAGAGTCGATATCTATCGACCATATCGCCCCGAATTATTCAACACAGCATATCAGTGCGCTTCATTCATATCCTGAGCGAATCGGTTTGCAGACTCCAGGGCATTTATATAAAATTTATTTGTGTACTCCTTCACCATTCTTCGCGAGGAGAACCTCGGCGCAGTGCTCTTTATGGCCTCCTTCATCACTCTGATCCATCTGTGCGGCACTCCGTCGTTGTTCTCAATTCTATAGTATAGCGGAACTATCTCACTCTCGAGAAGATCGTAGAGGCGGGATGCATCTCTCACATCAGCATCTACGCCCTCGGCACCCTCGAAGGCCCATCCGTTTCTGCCGTTGTAACCCTCCAGCCACCAGCCGTCGAGGACGCTGAGCTGTGGAACCCCATTGATCATAGCCTTCATGCCGCTGGTGCCACATGCCTCCAGTGGCGGTTGCGGTGTGTTCAGCCAGAGATCGACCCCATGGACCATGTACTGGGCGAGCTGCTCATCGTAGTCCTCTACGAACGCGATCCTTCCTCCAAAGCTGGGATCTTTTGCCACATTGAACACATTCTGTATTATCTGCTTGGCCGCATCATCAGCTGGATGTGCCTTTCCTGCGAAGATTATCTGAACTGGCATGTCTTCATTGTTCAGAATCCTCTTCAGGCGCTCCAGGTCCTGGAGTATCAGAGTGGCCCTTTTGTAAGTGGCGAACCTTCTGGCGAAACCTATTGTAAACACATAGGGATCGAAGAGAACGCCTGATGCTACAATAATCTTGGGATCTGCATTATCCAGCGACCAGCGAAGGCGTGCGCGCTCCCGCAGTGTCGTGATCAGCCTCATCTTTGCCATGCGATGAACGGCCCAGAGCTCTCTATCAGGTATATCATCCACCAGCTCCCAGATGGATGGGTCGTCGTGCTCCTCCATCCACCCCAAGCCGAGATATCTGTTGAAGAGATCCTCCATGCCCTGATCGAGCCAGGTGAGTACATGTACCCCATTAGTGATGTAATCTATAACTATGCCGTTCGACTTGAGCTCTGAGATGAGATGCCTCCACATCGATTCCGTGACCTCGAGATGTCTCCGGCTCACGCAGTTCCTGTAAAGAGACATTCTCATTGCGAATGCGGTCATGTTGAATCCAGCTTTGGGGTTTGCGGGGTCGATCCCCAATCTGAAGAATTGTTCTCTATTTAGACCGAGCGATGGAAGGTATGCATTGAAGTATTTCTCCATTAGATAGAACGGAAATATATCGTGACCTGCAGGGACCGGAGTGTGCGTGGTGAATATCGTTGTGCTCCTCACGTAATCGATCGCATCCTGGTAGCTCAGTCCCGTCTCTATAAGAGATCTGATCCTCTCGAGGACTGCGAATGCCGGATGTCCCTCATTGAGGTGCAGGACGAGGTTCTTTATGCCCAATCTCTCGAGGACGCTCATGCCGCCGATCCCGAGGACGATCTCTTGGCGGAGCCGCTGCTCAGGGTCTCCTATGTAAAGGCGAGAGGATATCCCTCTGTTCCAGGGGTCGTTCGCCTCGACATCCGTGTCCAAGAGATACAGGGATATCCTGCCGATCCTGAGCTTCCAGACCCCGAGGTATATCGGCGGCTCTATAACAGGAACCTTCACAAGCAACGGGTTCCCCTTATCGTCCAGGACTTGCGCTATCGGGGCATGCTTCTTATCAAGAATCTCGCTCTCGCTAGACTGCCAGCCATCGGGGGACAGCCGCTGTCTCAGGTAGCCGCCGGGGTACATGAACCCAACGCCTATGACAGGCAGCCTGAGATCGCTGCATTCCTTGAGGTAGTCTCCAGCAAGGAAGCCGAGGCCTCCCGCGTAAAAGGGCATCGAGTGATGGAGGCCGTACTCAGCTGAGAAGTATGCTATGGGCACGCCCATCGGGTTCTGGATCTGAGACGGGAACCAGCCGCCCTTCGCCCTCATCTCAGACCTGAATCTTGCCATAACGGCATCGTAATGTCTCAGAAAGTGTGGATCATCCGCAGCTCTCTCGAGGGTGGATCTGTCGATCTCGTGGAGAAGCTTTACTGGGTTGTGAACGCTGAGCTGCCACGCAGCGGGATTGAGCATGTTGAAGAGATCTTTGGCAGGATGATGCCAGGACCACCAGAGGTTGCATGCAAGCTCTTCCAGCCCGTTTATCCTGGCCGGCATTCCTTGAAACCTATCCATCGGCTTTTGTCCTCCATGGGCGGAGTCGGCATTGATGTTAATTAACCTTGCCGTAGACATGCAATACGTAGCCAAGCAGGACGAGCGCTGGGGGCAGGTCCCATCGGAAGACTGCAAATCTTCACAGGAATAGCTTCCCAGTCAGTGTAATCCTCACCTCTTTCATCTTTCCCTTCTGCACCACATCCAGAGCTTTTAGGTCTGCCAGAGCGGCAACCTGTCGCGAGACTGAGCTCTCGGATATGTTGAGACGTTTTGCAATCTCATTTATGCTCGTGGGCTGGTTCGCCTCCACATCCCTCAGGATCTTCATGAATCTCTCATCTGGTGTCGCCTTTATGTTAGGAAGCGTGATCTCCTTGAGGGATCGATCGATATCGCTGAAGTTCGTCGCCTTGTAGATCCTATCGGAGACGCAGAGGCAGGCTATTGTGAATGCGAGAAAGATCTCTCTCGGTCCACCCGAGAGGTTCACTATGATCCTGCCCTCTGAAGCCCTGAGCAGATCTCTGAGAGCGAGTATCATGCCCTCAAAATCTCGATGGTTTACCCTGAAGATCTGAAGATCTATCGAGCTGTCGATCTGGAGAGAGAGATCCCTGATCGCCTGAACCGCAAGCTCGCCCCGCTTGTCCGTTTCCTCTTCAGGTCGCACGAGCACTATTCGATCCCCACCCTCGATGCCGTGTTTCACTATCAATGATACAAGCTGAGAGGAATCGAACCCTAGGGGGGAGATGTAGGTCTTCATGGCCCATCGATCTATCGTTTATGCATAAATGCTTTTTTGTTGCATTTTAGAGATACGGAAGAGATAAACTTGCTTATTTTTGGTAATAATGCATATATCGACAGGTTTAAATCCTTGAATACCTACTATCAAGTGATGCCTCAGATGATCACATTGATAACGAGACCTACGAGCGCATTCGAGCTCCCTTCGAGCGAGGGTTATCAGCTCTACTCAGCGCTTCTCAATATGATGAGAGATGACGATGAGGATGTGGCTACCTACGCGCACGACTCGCCCATCAGCAGGCTATCCCTGAGTCCTCTGCGGGGCGTTTTTGTGCCTGGAGATCGACCGAGGCATAAGAAGCTCGATCCCGCGCATAGCTATCATATGAAGATCGGCATAATCGATGAGCGAGAGAAGGACTTCTTCTCCTCTATGGCAAGACAGTTGGTTCTTCGCGCGAAGAATATCCGTCTGGAGAGGGGCGAGCTCGCGGTTGAGAGGTTCAGCACGTCATCAGCAAGCTTCGAGGAGCTGATCATCTCCCCGTTGAATATCGAAGATCCGTGCATAGATATGAGGTTCGTATCTCCAACCTGCATCCAGTACAAGAACAGCAGAGTCTACGAGATGTTTCCGCATCGGGAAGCTGTCTTCTCATCGCTTCTCTCCAAGTGGAATGCAGCATCCCCGGATGACTTTAAGATGTCAATCGATAGGGATGAGATAGCCAGGTTCGTAATTGAGAGACCTCTATCTTATGAGACGCATAGCGCGGTGGTGAACAGAGTTTTCGATCACATCAAAGGTCACAGCAGGCCGATCATGAGGCACGGCTTCACAGGTCGCTGTCTCTACACATTCGCGGATGATGCGCCCAGAGATATAAAGAACGGAATTTTGGCGCTCGCGAGATTCGCCGAGTTCAGCGGCGTTGGAAGCGCGGTCTCGCGCGGATGCGGAGCTGTAGAGGTTACCATTGGCGATTCTTGCTGTGTAGCAAAGAACAAAGTGTAAAATTTTTGGAATACCCTCTGGGGATCGATTCTCAGACATTATGATTCTACGCCTTTTTAGAAAGCCCTGAGCGATAGCGTTCAGGGCCTAAGGAAGGTGGTGGATCTATGAGCAGAAATGCAGAGCTAGCTTTAGGCATAGTTGGAGGTTTGTTTGGAATACTCACGGGGATATTTGCTATGTTTGTTGGCGGTCTGGGAGGCGCATTCGGCGCAGAAGGCGCTGAGACCGTGACCCTTCTGGGCTTCGGCGCCGTTCTCTTCGGGATCATGGGCATAGTTGGTGGGGCGCTCGTCACCCACAACCAGAAAGCAGGAGGCGCTATGATGCTCATCAGCGGCATACTTGGATTCGTAACAACATCCTTGTTCTGGATCGTTGCAGGGCTAATACTGATCGCTGGAGGTATATTGGCCCTCAGATCGCGCTCTGCTTCTGGGGAGATTTAGTTTCGCATGATGGCCG
>CAZMZV010000064.1:0-2923 GCA_964570975.1 uncultured Methanotrichaceae archaeon
GAGCGCATGCTTGCGGATCTCAGAGATAAGTTCGAGAAGTACTACAGCATCAGGATGTCCAATTACATGGTACAGGATGCCTATGTGTCGAATCCCTTTGTCGTTAAGGCCGGCATCCAGCCGCTTGCGGAGGTGTGATTATGAGAACTATCACCTTGAAGCTCCCACAATATCATGGCATCTCGATAGAGGCCGAGCGCATCTCCCCTGATGTGCTTGCGGGTCTCACCATAGATAAGATCTCAGAGATAGAGATATGGCAGGGTAACAGGAGAAGAAGGCTCTCCGATCTTTTTATGATATCGGGCGATCCGGAGCCTGATAAGCCCGAGAACACCAAGGTCGTGATTGAGGGCGATCTCTCAAAGGTGAAGCGGCTCGGCGAGAAGATGTCCGCGGGGATCATGGAGATCATCGGGGATGCAGGAATGCACGCAGGCAACAGCATGAGCGGCGGCGTGCTGCATATAAAAGGGAATGCAGGAGACTGGCTTGGCAGGGAGATGCGCGGCGGCAAGATCATCGTCGAGGGCAACGCAGGAAATTACGTAGGCGCGGGGTATCGCGGAGAGAGGTGCGGCATGCGCGGTGGGGATATAGTTATAAAAGGAAATGCAGGCGCATTCCTTGGCGAGCATCTTTGCGGCGGCAGCATCGAGGTCATGGGAGATGTCGGAGACTTCCCGGGATGCGCTAATCAGGGAGGGGTTATCCGTATAGGAGGATATGCTTATCTTCCTGGCGCCGAGATGGTCAAGGGCAGCATAATGGTTAAAAGCGCACGCGTCCTTCCCAGCTTTGTCTATGAGGGGCTCGCGGAGATAGAAGGATCGACTTACAAAAAATATATCGGGGATCTGGTGGAGAATGGGAAAGGCGAGCTCTATATTGCCTGTGACCAGATCGGTAAATAATAAATCATGTTAGCATATATTGCTTTGAGGTGTCGAGTTGATCGATCGCAGCAGGATCTATGAGATTCTGGACGGATATGAGATGGATGATGTGAGAATAGGCATGATCGCATCTCATTCCGCCCTCGATGTCGCTGATGGCGCTGTGGAGGAGGGGTTCAGAACTCTGGCCGTCTGCCAGGAGGGACGGGAGAAGACCTATGTGAAGTACTTCCGGGCAGAGAGAACACCGGATGGCAGAATAATCACGGGAATGATTGATGAAGTGGTAGTTTTAAAGAGGTTCAAGGATATTATAGACCAGCAGGATCTGCTTTTGAGAAAGAATGTCCTGTTTGTTCCTAACAGATCATTCACCTCCTACTGTGGGATAGATGCTGTTGAGGATGAGTTCGCTGTACCGCTCGTGGGCAGCAGGAATCTGCTCAGATCGGAAGAGCGCGGCGACAAGATGGACTATTACTGGCTCCTAGAGAAGGCGGGTCTGCCGTATCCCGAGCAGATAGAAGCGGACGAGATCGACTGTCTCGTAATCGTCAAATTACCGCATGCCGTTAAGACCCTGGAGAGGGGTTTCTTCACAGCCGCATCGACCGAGGAGTACTACGAGAAGTCCGAGCTCCTTCTGAAGCAAGGGGTGATTGATAGCGATGGGCTTGAGCTCGCGAGGATCGAGAGGTACATCATAGGACCTGTATTCAACCTGGACTTCTTCTACTCGCCTCTGAGCGAGCGGATTGAGCTTCTCGGCATTGACTGGAGGTTTGAGACCAGCCTCGACGGGCACGTTAGGCTGCCGGCTCCGCAGCAGCTCAGGCTGAACGAAAAGCAGATAAATCCGGAGTATACGGTCTGTGGCCATAACTCAGCAACGCTTAGGGAGTCCTTGCTCGAGAAGGCGTTCGAGCTCGCGGAGAAGTACGTCGCGGCCACAAAGGAGTACTATCCACCTGGAATAATCGGGCCATTCTGCCTCCAGACCTGTGTGGACAAGGATCTGAATTTCTACATCTACGATGTCGCGCCACGCATAGGCGGAGGAACAAACGTTCATATGGCTCTCGGCCATCCCTACGGAAATGCGCTCTGGCGGACGAATATGTCCACGGGAAGGAGACTGGCCAGAGAGGTGAAGCTTGCAATAGAGAGTGATTCTTTGAGGAAGATAGTGACTTGAGGGGGTCGAACCTTGCTCGAGCCGGAAGACGGAGAGCATCCTCGGAGGCTCAGAAGGACGCTGGAGAAGCTCGCCAAGGAGGGGGAGAGTACCCTCTTTGTATATCCAGCGCTTCTCGAGAGGTACTGTGACAGAAACACACTGGCGCTCGCAAGGATCGGCGGGGATCTCAAGATCTCGAGCTGGGTTGTTGTCACAGATAAGTGTCTGCACTTTGTGAGAGCTGGTATACTCTGGGACAGCGTCCGGAGTATACCGCTTGAGAGCATAACCGATATCGAGTACGTCGATGAGTTTCACACAAACACCATCAAGGTCAGAGTCGGAGAGCTCTCAGAGAACATAGTATTCTACGATGAGCTTGAGGGAATACGCTTCTACAAGTACATGAAGTTCGAGCGATGGAAGAATGCATCTATGTCATCGCCCACTGCCTCCTCAACCCACTCCTCAGGGTGAAGGGTCTCAGGCAGCCGGTGCTCTCTCAGAAGGGTCCACTGATACAGCTTCCCTGTCCTGAGGCGATTTACCTGGGGCTGGACAGATGGGCTGTTACCAAGAACCAACTAGATATCCCAGAGTACAGAAGGTTTTGCAGGGAGGTCCTGCTGCCATTCTTAGACACGATCGAGATGCTCTCAAGAGATCACAAAATAGCTGTTGTGGGTGTGGCGGAGAGCCCGAGCTGTGGCGTCTTCAAAACAACCGTGGGCTATGAGGGTGGCAGGATAAAGGCCTCTGAGCACCAGGTCGTACCTGGCATGGGCATCTTCATGGAGGAGCTGAAGAGCTCGATGGCGAGCAGGGGGATAAGAGCAGAATGGCATGAGGC
>CAZMZV010000064.1:3023-7483 GCA_964570975.1 uncultured Methanotrichaceae archaeon
AGGGGCACAAAGATTACACCCATTGCTCTCTCGACTTTGAGGTCGTGGTCTTTGGTCACGACGAGAAGATCCTGCGAGTAGGAGCCGACCGGTATGACCATTCTGCCTCCTTGCTTCAGCTGCTCCTTGAGCGGCTCTGGTATATCAGGCGCGGATGCTGCAACGCTTATCCTGTCGTACGGCGCCTGATCCTTGTATCCCAGCGTACCATCGCCAAGGATCATGGTCACGTTCTTGTAGCCGGTCCTCTCCAGGTTCCTTCTTGCAAACTCGACGAGCTCAGGAATCCGCTCGACGGAATACACGTGGCCGGATGGGCCGATGAGCTCTGCCATCACCGCTGCATGGTATCCGCAACCTCCACCAACTTCGAGCACCTTCATCCCCTCACGTAGATCAAGAATATCACACATCATAGCGACCATGTGAGGTGCTGATATCGTCTGGCCGTAGCCTATCGGAAGAGGGCGATCCTCATAGGCAAGCGGCCTGAGCTCCTCGGAGACGAACTCCTCTCTGGGCACTCTAGCCATGGCCTCAACAACCCTCTCGCTCACGTAGTTTCTCAGGCTCTCTATGAGCTTCTCCTTCCTCAAAGCTGCCTCCCCCATACCCGCACGATGTTTCTGGCCTCGGCGCTCTCCGGAAATCTGCCATCCCGGCTCTTGATCTTCGTTATCTTGTATCTCAAGCCATCGACCTCTCTGAGATCGCCAACCGCAAAAACCTCATCGCCCTTCGTCTCAATTCTGAACGATCTCGTCCTGCCGGCTCTGTAAACGGAGATCTTCACCACGACCTCGTCTATGGCTCTTGCCCAGACAGTTCTCACCTCATTCGCAAGCGCGTGATCCACCCTCCGATCGGTCTCCAGGGATGTAATCTCCGCAACAACGATATCGTTCCTCCCGTCATCGACTATGATCTCAGAGCCGATTGATAACATATCATTGTATGGAACGCTTATTCGATAAACTCGTGTTGTGGGGCCGGCGCTGACGATCACCTTCAGAACAGTCCTTTTAACAGAATGTTGAGGCACTGCTGCATGCACAGTGCCGCAGATCTCGCATCTCACCACCAAATCCCTGCCCGCATGTAAAACAGTATGCTCGGTGACAGATTCGCAGGCAGGGCATGTTATGTTGCTTTCCATGGTTCTAGGTTTAGATGTATAATGCTACAAAAATATGACTCTCATCATTGGGGATGCGTCCGAATTGAGATGAGATCAAAAGCATGAGATGCTTTGGTATTAAAATGCCTCCGAACCAAGAACCATTTTTCATTGCCACAGACGACCTTCGGTCATGAGCATTTTTCGATCCGAATATCACTTCGGCCAGCTCCATGGAAGATGGCATGAGAAAATGATATACACCAAAAATCTGTTTACATGATATGGAACGCAAACCAAACCGTCTTCTCGGGGAATCAAGCCCCTATCTCCGTCAGCATGCATACAATCCCGTGGACTGGTATCCATGGTCGGATGAGGCCTTCGAGCGGGCGAGGGCCGAGAACAAACCGATATTTCTCTCAATCGGCTACTCCACATGCCACTGGTGCCATGTCATGGCCCGGGAGTCGTTTGAGGATGAGAAGGTCGCTGAGATGCTCAACAGGGCCTTCGTCTGCATCAAGGTCGACAGAGAGGAGAGGCCGGATATCGATGGCATTTACATGGAGGCATCGCAGCTGATGACGGGCAGGGGCGGCTGGCCTCTGACGATCATAATGACCCCTGATGGCATACCATTCTTCGCCGCGACCTATATCCCGAAGGAGGGGCGGCTTGGTATGATGGGCCTGCTGGAGCTCATCCCCATGGTGGAGGATATCTGGAGGGATCGAAGATCTGAGCTCGTATCTCTCGGATCTAAGGTTATGAGCGCCATCAGAAAGAGGGAGTCGATAGGAAGGGCACCTAACGAGACCTCGATTCAACAAGCGTTTCTCGATCTCTCACGCATCTTCGACTGGACGCACGGTGGCTTCGGCAGAGCGCCGAAGTTCCCTCTGGCACATAACATCATCTTCCTGCTGAGATACTGGAACCGGACGGGTGATGCTGATGCGCTCAGGATGGCGGAGCTCACCCTGCGGGAGATGCGCTGCGGTGGCATCTATGATCAGCTCGGCTACGGTTTTCATCGATACTCCACGGACGCGAGCTGGGGTGTGCCGCACTTCGAGAAGATGCTCTATGATCAGGCGCTGATATCGATAGCCTATTTGGAGGCCCATCAAGCCACCGGAAATAAGGATTACGCGATCGTTGCAGATGAGATACTTGATTTTGTTGCACGAGATCTCAGATCGGAAGAGGGCGCATTCTACTCAGCCCTAGACGCTGATAGTGATGGGGTCGAGGGTGGCTACTATCTCTGGAGCTTGGATCAACTTCGAGCTGCTCTAGCCGATGAGATGAATGCAGCTCTGCAGATCTACTCATTGGAGCCGGCGGGCGAAAACAAAGAGATGTACACGCTTAGGATCTCTCCGAAGGGGAGCCTGAGAGATCACAAGGAAAAGGCAGAGCGGATACGGAGAAAGCTCCTCGAGGAGAGGTCGCTGAGAGCAAGGCCATTCAGGGATGAGAAGATCCTGGCCGACTGGAATGGCTTGATGATAGCCGCATTTTCGAGAGGAGCTCAGGTTCTGGGAGATGACGTGAATAACTACATAGCCATAGCATCGAAGGCGGCGGATTTTGTGATGGAGAATATGCATAGAGACGGGATGCTCATACACTCTCATAATGGCCGGGGCGTCTCGATCCTGGATGATTATGCATTCTACATCTGGGGCCTGGTAGAGCTTTATCAGGCCGGATTCGAGGGGAGATATCTGGAGATGGCCGAGGTTCTGTGCGATGAGATGATAGATCATTTCATGAATAAAGAGGGCGGCTTCTACAAGACGATGGAAGGCGATATCCTGCGAATAAAGGAGATCCGTGATGGTGCGATCCCATGTGGCAACTCCATAGCTCTTATGGACCTTCTACTTCTCGGGAGAATTCTGGGCCGCCCAGATCTGGAGAAGTTAGCGCATCATGCTTTTGAGCGTATTCATATAGATTCGCCACTGGCGCACATCGGTCTTCTCATCTCGTTGGACCTCGCGCTCGGCACATCATATGAGGTTGTCCTGGCAGGAGACCTCGATGCTCCTGATCTCAGGGGGATGCTGCGCAAGCTCTGGTCTGTTTATGCTCCCCGGAAGGTTGTGGTCCTAGGCGGGCGCAGTACTCCAAGGTGGGCTGTGGACCTCAAGCCGGTTGACGGGCGAGCTACAGCTTATGTCTGCAAAGGGTTTGCATGCGATCTTCCCGTAACAGATGGTGATAAGATTGTGAAGCTACTCGATGTGAGGATGAGAGAACAAGAGTGACCTAATCTCCTGCCTGAAGGCCGGCGTCTTCAGGCACACGCCCTCCAACTTGCAAATAAAAATGCATAGACTCACTGCTGAATGTGGGTTATCTCGGTGTTAGTCGAAATCTCTTTCATCTTTTTTTAGGATTAATTCCACAACTTCTCTAGCCGTTTCTAGTGTCTCATTATTTATCTTCGCTACTAGCGTCTTTTTCCCGAATTCTTTAAAGATCCCGTAAGACATTAATTCTCCACGTAGCTTCACGGCAGCCTCATCGGATAATATTGGACGCTCAGCGAAATAGATTAAAATCTCCTCACGTTTTGCCAAAAAATAAGTGCACTGGCAAACCTGTTCAAGTGTGGAAAATACACTCGAACCGAGAAACCTGTCGCATTCCATTTTATAGAGAATCCTATCTGTTCAGCTCGATCATGCACATCTTCTTTTAAAAAATGATACAATTCAGGCTTGCATACCCCTTTAACTTCTCAAGGGTAAGTATTTCAAAATTCTTTTGTTTCCCTGTTCGCTCTTTTCCATTTCTTCAGAGATGAGGGATGTCCTCATCAGCAGCTCATCACCACTTCACGTCTTGACATAACTGAGAACTACAGCATTGATATTTACGCCATAGGAATCAGAAAGCCATTCGATCATTCTTTCGAGCGAATCCTCGATAGAGAAGCCGACAAGGACTATTCGCTGCGTGGCATTAATACCATCTAGATCGACATCCGGGAACGTCTCGCTAAAAGCATCTCTAAGTTTTTTGGATATGTAATAGAGCATATCTCGTCCAATTTTTCCAAAGACCATCCTGCAACATCGGATGCATAATCAATTGCTTGTGCAAGAGCCTCGCGAGGTAACTTGTCACGTTTAAGTTCAAAAACTACTGTATTTCCAGATTTGTCAATGCCAAGAAGATCAATTGAGCCGGATTTAGTACTAACCTGTCGTCCAATTAGCAGTATACCAGTTCCAATTATTTCGGGATTAGAGGCAATCCATGGCTCGAGGTGGTATGGCTCTGAGCGCCCCTCTGTTTTCAGGTCGGTAGCAATAGGTTCCAATTT
>CAZMZV010000065.1:0-6784 GCA_964570975.1 uncultured Methanotrichaceae archaeon
GCCACCCCGGCATGACTTCAACCTGGAGATGATCATAATTTATATCTGTTGCCCCTATGATGCTTGAGCAACTTTTAAATGAGAAATGCCTCCGAGCCGAGAAAACCGGTTCCATAGCATGAGTGTGTTGTTGGAATTAAGGTTTTGTACGAAGATGCCGGAACTGTCCGGATAAGCTCTGAGGCCGGAAATTTGGACCTTTACCGCTTCTGTATGTCAGAAACACTTAATCCTTATTCGGACACGTCCAAGATGCCTCCATACCATTTCCATTCCAATAGGTGAGATGCTGGCGATCATGATATCCAATCACCCCCCTCTCTGAGCCACTTATCGATATCGTTCGCTGCTCTCCTGCCAGCTCCCATCGCGCTTATCACTGTGGCGCTGCCGGTCGCTATATCTCCGCCGGCCCATATCCGCTTTACTGATGTTCTTCCCCTCTCATCGACATCAATCGTGCCCCATCGGGTGGTTCGCAGGCCTGGAACGGATTTAAGTACTAGCGGATTTGGCTGTGTGCCAATAGCCACGATCGCGGTATCGATCTCTATGAGATGCTCCGAGCCCCTCTTCTCCACAGGCCTTCTCCTCCCGCTCGAATCCGGCTCTCTCAGCTCCATCTCGATGCACTCCACTGCTCTGACATATCCGTCGCCTACAAATCGGACCGGATTCGTGAGGAAGTCGAATATCACCCCTTCCTCCTTCGCATTCTCTATCTCCTCCCGCCTCGCCGGCATCTCAGCCTCAGATCTGCGATAGATCACATGCACCTCTTCGGCACCCAAACGCAGCGCGCAACGGGCAGCATCCATCGCGACGTTGCCACCACCGATAACAGCGACCTTTTTTCCCCTCTTTATGGGCGTGTCGAACTCGGGGAACATGTAGGCTTTCATCAGATTGATCCTCGTGAGATACTCATTCGCGGAGTATATCCCACCGAGGTTCTCGCCGGGTATGTTGAGAAAGCGAGGTGCTCCAGCGCCTATTCCCAAAAAGATGGCATCGTATTCCTTCAAGAGCTCCAATACCCCTATGCTCCGGCCCACCACAGAGTCCAGCTCGATAGTAACCCCAAGAGATCTGACGTAATCCACCTCATCTCTAACTATCCTCTTGGGAAGCCTGAACTCAGGTATGCCGTAGCTCAGCACGCCGCCTGCCTCGTGTAGCGCCTCGAATATCGTGACTTTATGGCCCATGAGCGCTAGATCTGCGGCACATGTGAGTCCGGCGGGCCCGGATCCCACAACCGCTATCCTTTTGCCGCTCGGCTTGCGCAATTCAAAAGACGCTCTGGGGCTCTGAGCATTATCCGCGACAAACCTCTCCAGACCGCCTATAGCAATGGCCTCTCCCTTTTTGGCCAAAACGCACCTGCTCTCGCACTGCATCTCCTGCGGGCAGACCCTGCCGCATATTCCTGGCAGGCTGTTCCGCCGCTTGATTATACTGAGCGCCCCGTCTACATCGCCACCTCTCAAAGCAGCGATGAACTGCGGTATCTCGACGCCAACCGGGCAGCCCTCGACACACCTCGGTTTCTTACAAATGAGACATCTATAAGCTTCGAGCAGCGCATCTTCCATGCTGTAGCCGATGGCCACCTCCGAGAAGTCCCTCCGTCTCTTTTCAGGTGGCTGTTTCGGCATCTTCACCCTTGGAGCGATAACACTCGACATCTTCACCCCTTTATAACGCCTCAACCTCTGATCCGAATCGTCTTTATCGAAAGCCATAGCGCTCGCAATCCTTTGTAACTTGGCGCGAGCTGAATCTAGCTTAAGATGAATCCGTAGACAGGATCTCTCTGATTATCTCATCTGTCAATTCGGATGTCTTGCAGGATCCACCAATATCTGGGGTCGCGATCCCTTTTGAGAGGACGCGTTCAACAGCCTCGTAGATTGTATGCGCCTTCTCAGGACATCCAAGCCACTCGAGCATCATCGCAGCGCTGCGTATAGCCCCGATGGGATTAGCGATACCCCTCCCCGCGATATCGGGCGCGCTGCCATGTATCGGCTCGAATAAAGCCCAGCGATCCCCGATGTTGGCGCTGGCGCAAAGTCCGAGGCTTCCGACTATGCCGGCGCCCTCATCGCTGAGGATATCCCCGAACAGGTTTGTTGAAACCATGACGTCAAACCTCTCCGGCCTTATAACCATATGATACGCAGCAGCATCCACCAGCATATCCTCATAGCGTATACCGTACCTCTCCGCAGTCTCCTTGCATATCCTCAAAAACAAGACATCGCTCTTCAGGACGTTTGCTTTGTGTATGATGGTGAGTTGCCTTCGTTTCGATGCTATCTGGCACGCCCTCTCGGCTATTCTCGTACACCCTTTTCTTGTGATAACCCGAATGGTCTTCGCCACATCATCGCCGAGCTCTTCGATGCCAGAGTACATGCCCTCTGTGTTCTCTCTTACTATTATCGCATCTATCCTTTCAGACTTCAGAGGCCGTATATTCGCGTAGAGGTCAAGCTCTTTTCGTATTCTTATCAGAACACTTCTGTACTCGGGATCTGGTGGCGTTGTTATAGCTCCAAATAATACGCAATCGCATTTTTTGAGCTCATCCATATCGTCATCTGATATCGCCACTCCATCGCGTTGCCATCTATTGTATCCTATCTCGAACTCAACGAGCTCCGAATCAAAACCGGTTGCATCCAAGACGCGAAGGGCGCTTGATATCACCTCAGGACCTATGCCATCGCCGGGGACAACCGCTATCCTCTTCACGCTCAACTCCCTCTTATTGCCTCAACCAATCTTCTTAGGGCTTGCTCTATCTGATATGGCCCGTCGCCCCAGTGAACCACAACTCCGAGATGTCCTTTGATCCTGATCAAACCCCTCCGCTCGGACCTGCAGCATCTCGTGACGAACGGACCTGTCGGAGATAGAAGATCTCCGCTCACGGGGCACATATTGATGAAATCATGCTCTTTTTCCTTGTATACAGCCTTGAATATCTCCCTGGAGATCTCACACCCAACGATCTTCGGCTTGGGATCTAAGACACGGTCGGCATCTAGAGACCTTCCGAGGCCTGATGCCCTACAGGGGAAATAAACGTTCTCGTCTTTGAAGCGTCTCAGATCCAGAATTTTGGGCTTGAAGCAGATCGTCAGATCGCCTATCACACCACAGGACTCGAGCTGTCTTGTTACGTAAACAAGCCATGGGGGATCAGGGGGCTGAACATCAAGGATCTCTATCTCAGCTATCGCAGTAGGATCGGGATCGTGGACGAAGGTTACATGCTCATCAGGACCCCTGAAGATGACCGTGTTCACACCATCTTTACAGAGATCTTTTGCGGATCTTATGAGCAGGGCCCGGTTTCTAGTATTAACGATATCCTTGTACTCTATGATCTCATCGCCGCTGGCTATGAGCTCTACGCGCTTCGCCATTCGCATGAAACCCTCACCTTCACTCTCCACCTCGTAAATGCTGATACCATTCTCATCATAGGATATCAGGTAGCGTGTGGCGAAGTATATCGGATCTCCCCTCCTGGGCTCTCTCGATATGCCTACCTGCTTGTAGTCCTCAGGGAAGATCAAATAAGGCCACGCTCCTTCTGCTTCCTTCTATGGGCTACAAGCCCTCCGTTGTTCAGAATCTCCATCAGAAAGTTGGGGAGTTTTCTTCCGGAATACTCTCTCCCGCCCACGATGACTTTACCCGTGGCGAGATCGACCTCTACGATATCACCCGGCTCGCATTCGACGTCCGCCTCCATGAGCGGTAGACCGATGTTTATGGCGTTTCTGTAAAAGATCCTGGCAAAAGATTTGGCAACTATGCATGCTATACCGGCTGTTTTGAGTGCTAAAGGGGCCTGCTCTCTCGAGGAACCGCATCCGAAGTTCTTGCCTGCGACTATTATGTCACCCTGCTGGATCTTGGATGAGAACGAGGGGTCTATTCCCTCCATGACATGTCCAGCCAGCTCGCTCAGATCCTTTGTCCGGAGATATTTGCCAGGGATTATGACATCGGTATCCACGTCATCCCCGAATACCCATGCCCTGCCTCTGATCATGAGGTGTAGTTGCTACTGTGCCTTTAATATTCCTTTCTACCCTTATCGTGAGAATGCTTCAAAATCTTTTGTTTTATTTTTAATTTAAAGAATCTACTTCGGCGTATTTAGATCTTGCATTTGAAAGGCCGTACATTATAATAAATCCAGGATGGGTCTATTTATACCGGCACACCCAGGCGATTCTATGATATATTTATCACGTGCATATTTTTTTAAAATCATCCTGAACTGCCATCTCGAAGGCCTCGATTTGTTTTAGATAGCGTCTCATTTTGATGAAAAATGCTATCTGCACAGCACTAAAGAGTATAAAAGACGCGCATAACACCAGATTAAGATAGACCAGCGGTATGATGTCGACGATGCCCTTCTGGTGCTGGAATACCATGTACATATAAAGATTTGCGAATAACCCGAGCGAAGCTAAAGTCAGGCTGATAGCTACAAGAAACGGCAACCACCGTCTCTTGCTATCCAGCAGATCTACAACATCATAAACAGCGCCTGCAAAGGTTTTTGGCATAGTATCACAACTCTCCCCACTCGACGTTCTTAAACAGCTCCTCATTTATCTTTTTAAACCACTCAAATCGGTCCCTGCCAAGTGGGGTGAGCTCATATACCGTCACGCTTCTTTCGCCCCACGGCTCCTTTCGCTCGTAGATATAACCCGCATCTCTCAGCATGCCAAGATACCGTTCTGCTGATGTGGCCTTCATATTTGCGCATTGTATAACGCGCGTTTTCAGCGCTCGACCCTTGATCTCGTTTTTCTCCACACACTCGAGCAATATCATGATTATCTTGACTGCAGGACGGTATCTTGCCACGACTATCATCTCTTACACTCATATTTATTTAAAATATTTCCATACCATTGGTCTGTAACAAATTTGCAACCCAAATGGTTCAGAAAACTATATTTATAGTCAACGTATACTTGCTATTTGGAATAGATTCCAAAAAAGGATTGCCTCCTTATGGGTCTATTCTTCCCTTCTTTCATATTAAGCAAATCAAAATGCCTTTACCCGCGAACCTCAGGAAATCAATAACATGCGGCCATTTTGTGTCGAAGCTCCAGATTAGACGTCATAATTTCGAGCTCTGCGTCTCGAACTCAGGAAATTCGTACGTCTGTGTTATATCATATCCCCTACCCTTCAGTCTGGCGCATAGGAACTCAGCCCGCTGGAGTACAACCTTTATCATGTTAAGCCTGACCCGCAGGGATGCGATTGTGTCATACGATATGCCCTTGAGCCTGAGCACCTCTTTGAACTCCTCAGTCCCCTCTTTCACAAAATACGCCGCTCCTGAGAGCTGTATGCCAGCCAGATCCCTCATGCTCTCATACGGATCATATACTGTCAAAGATACCATGTTGTTCAGTACGAGATTCGCGAATTTCTCTCCGCCCTCGCTGAGGAAGTAGACGACCCCATCTTTATATAAATACTCCAGCGGTGTCGCACGGACCATGTTCCTGTATCCAGTTGCAAGGGCACATATATTGTGTGATGCCAAGAACGCGTCTATCAGCCTGCGCAGTTCGTTCGTTGGCATCCTTGGAACCATCATATCCCTCGCCCTCTTTAGATCGAGACCGAACTCCACAACCTCCTCTGGAACCAGAGTGTCTATATCCTGAAACAGAAACCCCTTCCTCTTGCAGAATGTCTCCATCCCGAGAAGATCATTCGCGCTGAGCTTATCGACGTACATTCTACCGCCGAGAGCTCTTGATAGAATCACAGAGGCCCCAAGCATCTTTTTGAGGCTCTCCAGATTGGTCTCACCGTCCTTTCTGTCGATGGATGTGGAGAAGAGCGCGATCCTCTTATCCCTTAACCAGCTCAGGTTATCCCTCACGAAGTTCCAGATCTTCGGGCTTATCACCCCTTTGTACACAGGTGCTCCAATAACAAAGAGGTCAAAACCTCTGTGCTCTGGCTGGATCTCATCGACCTTCACCATGTTCGAGGGGCCAAGTATCAGAGATAACGTGTTGGCAACACCTTCTGTAGAACCGTATCTACTATCATATACTACAAGAGTTCGGATCATCTCCATCACACATTGATTCTCAGATTTTAATCTCTTTCTGTGGCCACTTCGCCAACGAATTGGCTGCATCTAGTGCATCAGGGCACGTCCGAATAACGCTAACACCTCCTTCTGGTTATAGTAAAATTAACATTTCAGAATTTGTTCCGGCGTTATATAGCCCTCATCCAAGTCTGCTTTGCCGCTGGAAGAGAGAACCGGCCGAGGCCGCATGAGCAGATTCAAACGCAGGGCAACAGCTTCTTAAGACCCTCTTACTGGAACTGCCCGAATAAGGATCAAGTGTTTCTGGTATGCAGAAGCGATAAATGTTCAATGGCCTCAGCGCTTATCCAAACAGGGCCCTCTTCCTGAGCGATAAGATACTCTTCCAGGAGATCTACAGGTATCATGCTTCATGGTCATATCTCCATTTCATTACATGGGGCAAGGGACTCCTCTTCATGCTTACCAGCAAATTATGCAGTGTTGAATAATTCGAGGCGATGTGGTCAATAGATATCGATTTTTTGGTCGCATGAATTGGCCCTCTGCTATTGGATTTCTGAACATCATTCAACAGAGCAGCAAATTACAGAAAATTCGTTACGCTGCCCGGCACACTGCCCGTATACACGACATTTTTTAAAATTCGTCTCGATG
>CAZMZV010000066.1:0-6691 GCA_964570975.1 uncultured Methanotrichaceae archaeon
TATGGTGGACCCGTCCGAATAAGGATTAAGTGTTTCTGACATGCAGAAGCGGTAAAGGTCCAAATCTCTGGCCTCAGCGCTTAGCCGGACGGGTCCCGTATGGGCCGTATCCTGCCTTTAAAAAGGTGGGGATTAGCCCTGCCTTCGACCTAAGCGATGGGAACTCAGCTTAGCACGGTGCTCTTCATATTGCAATCTCCACTAGAAATAAAGGGGTCCCCCTCTTCCACTGGAAATACAGGGGGCTTCACCATAACTCTTAATACTATCCATAACTAAAATGGCTGTGTTCGAGGGAGTTCTCGTGACCACTTCTAGCGGATTATTTGCGAACTTTATCGGTCAGGGAGGCATATTCAAGTCGCGGGACGTTCTGCGCCCGACTTATACTCCGAAGGAACTGCCACACAGAGAGGAGCAGATACAAGATTTGGCGTCAGTGTTGGCTCCAGCTCTTCATGGCGAGACACCCTCAAATGTTCTCATCTATGGAAAGACCGGCACAGGAAAGACGGCCGTCGCGAAGTACGTGGGCAAGGAGCTGGAGGAAGCGGGCGCTGGCTCCACTTGCTCAGTTATCTATCTCAACTGCGAGGTGGTTGATACCCAGTACAGAGTCCTCGCGCATCTCGCTAGGCACTTCGATAAGGATATTCCGATGACCGGCTGGCCGACTGATCAGGTGTATTCCGAGTTCAGGAATGCTCTGGATGAGAAGAAGCGCGTCGTTGTAATAATGCTCGATGAGGTTGACAAGCTTGTCAGAAAAGGCGATGATGTGCTCTACAATCTATCAAGAATAAACTCCGATCTGGTCCAGACAAGAGTGAGCCTCATCGGCATCTCAAACGATCTGAAGTTCACCGAGTTCCTCGACCCCAGGGTCAAATCCTCGCTTGGAGAGGATGAGATAATCTTCCCCCCCTACAACGCGGAACAGATACAGGATATACTGGAACAGAGAGCCGAGATGGCTTTTATGCCAGGAGTCCTCGCGGATGACGTGATACCGCTCTGCGCGGCGTTCGCGGCTCGAGAACATGGGGACGCCAGGCGTGCTCTTGACCTCCTCAGAATCGCTGGAGAGATCGCGGAGAGGTCCAGAAGCAATATGATCACCGAGGAGCATGTGAGAGCGGCCAGGGATAAGATCGAGCAGGATAGAGTTGAGGCGGTCGTCAAAACATTGCCCACCCAGTCCAAGTTGGTTCTCTATAGCATAGTTCTCCTCGAGGAGCAAGCCGCCAGGAATATAACAACTAGTGCTGTTTATGGTATGTACAAGCAGCTCTGTCCGCTTGTTGAGACCGACTCCCTCACCCACAGGAGGATCACCGATCTCATAGCTGAGCTGGATATGCTTGGCATCCTCCATACGGTGGTCATAAGCAAGGGGCGTTACGGTAGAACAAAGGAGATCTCGCTCAGCGTCTATCCTGCTAAGCTGAAGAGCATACTCCTCCAGGATTACAGGCTCAAGGATCTCGCGAATTTCAGCGTGCCAACGCAGGCTCGATTCTGTCCCATCTGACCGTATGCTGATGGATCTGTTGGGCGAAAGGCAGCTAGCATACATTCATCGAGCGTGGTGCGGCCTTCCTATGCTGGAATTCATCGCATCCGGCCTCTAGGCTTCACGAAGACCGTTTTCATGAATTCCGGTCTTGCCGAATTCCTTCAGCTATTTGAGCCTCACAACCCCGCGGAGAATGTGCTCGGATAGCAAAGCCCGAGGATCAGAATTAAGAATCTGCCAGTTATGCCCCGCATCAGGAGCCCCTTCGAATAAGCATAAATTATCTCATATAATAACAGAGGAGCGAGGATTCCTATTTACGAGGATTCCTATAAACCTCTCTTTTAAGATTCTCGCTTGTTGCAGCATACTTGTATTAATGATATTTTATATCAAAAAGGTGGGTTTTTAGGAACCCTCATGAAGTATCTGAGATGATATCCGCAAGGCATGCATCTCAGATGGTGAGCAATTCTCATACCTCTGAGGTCATACCGAAACATCTAAGCAATTGGTCATTATACGTTAACTTAAGGCATAGTTAAAATAAGAAAGGTGGACGCATGACTGATGCTCTCAATAAAATAATTTTGGCTATTGCGTTGGTATCTCTTTCAGGTTGTATCGGTCCGTCTGGTGGGCCTGAGTCAGCCGTTCCAAACTCCACCGCGTTGGTGGATGATCTGATCAGGTCTTCTGGCAATGTGACCTCATATAAATTCACCACATATGATTCGATAAGCGCAGAGTTTCTGAATCTGACAGAAGGCTATTCTCTTGAGGATAGGATCTCTTATATCCTGAGAGAGGATGGGGCGATATCTATAGGAACGGATGGCTCCCAGAGCATGCTCAAGGTATCTCAGGAGAGCTCGATGAACTCGCAGAGGTACGAGAATCTGAGCACATCCCTTACCAGAGATTACTATATAATAAACAACACTAGGTACGAAAGGGTCGATAACAACTGGACTCGTCTATTCCTGCCCTATCCGGATTACGAGCTGCTCAGAGAGAACAGGCTCTTCCTGCAGTTGGACATAATCAACAGGTCCAAGGCAGAGGTACTCGGCTCTGAGAGTGTGGATGGCACCGACTGCTGGAAGCTCAGGATCTCGCCTGATAACAGCACAATCCAAGCGGCCATAATCGCTCTGGAGGTCAGCAATATCTTGGGAATACCACCACAGCTTCTGCTAGCGATGTTCAACACCACCGAGCTCGAGAGAAACAGCAGCATAGAGTGGTTTGCTTGGGTTTCAAAGGTGGACCACCATCTCCTAAAGAAGACGGGCACTTTAGAAGCGAAGATCACGCCTGAGGTTCTGAGCATAACATCTCCAAGTGTCAGATTCGAGATAAATGTCAATACCGAGGAGAGCATGAGGTTCTTCGATTACAACAAGCCGCTCGAGATAGAAGTGCCGGAGGAGGCGAAGACGGCAGTGATGCTGATACCGGTGATAAATGCGACATCTCAAGGTGTTACAAATGGATGAGCTTGAGAGGCTTCTCCTCAAAGAGAAGCCCTGCCAGGCTCTTCTCGCGATTCTGGAGCTCAATCCTGCCTATGTCTCGCTCGTTGCGAAGGAGATCGACTCCACCTTTGCACATACGCTGCGAATAATCTCGCAGCTCGAGCAAGCAGGCCTGATCTCCACGAAGACTTCAGGGCGGATGAAACAGATCGAGCTCACAGAGCCTGGAAAAAAGGCCGCGGAGGCCATCCAGATTCTGAGAACTGCATTGGACGAGGCTGCAAAAGTAAAGGAGCGCATCAAAAGAATCTCTGAGCTTGTGGAGCTAGCAGAGGGGCGACCTGGCGATAAACAGCTGCTTGTAGGCCCTCTGATGAGAGATCTCGCTCTGCTCAAAGCCAAAGCAGATAGCAGTGAGGTTGGGTTCTTAGAATACAAGATACGCCAGATGATAGAGAATAGCAGGTCTCAACCTTCGGTCTTCCAGGCCGAGAGGAGGTCGCATCCAACTCAGCTTTAATGAGTTGTGAGATGATCAACGCTGCTAGCAGCTTCAGCGAATAACTTCTGAATTGGTGCGAAAATGTCGCGACCACATACTGTGTTGACTATCGGTAATGAGGTTTGGTACGAAAATGCCCCTAATGCTCCATAACACAAGTTTTGAAAATAAGGTCGATATCCAAATCGGTTCTTCCCGGATATCTATATTGAAATTAATGTTATAGTGCGCTACCCCTCTCGCCGCGACTTATTCGAAAGAACACTGCTAGCAAACCTCTCGATAATCCATTCGTTTCTCACCTCCGGGCTGAAGAGAATGCCGTAGATTGGACGATCTCTTGATACGAACGCCTCACAGCCCTCGGCGATCTCCTTTAGTCCTTCCGGCAGATCGACTCCGAAGCTGTGAAGGTGGAAGCCGGCAAACTTTCTCCTCTCTCCCAGCACGGGGGTCTCGACGGTGATCTTTATCTCCTCCATGCCTATGTGTACCCTTGGTACAATCCTGCCACCAAGGGCGGAGCATATGGCTGCAGCGCCTGTTGATATTCCAAGCATCGGATCTTTCCATTCTCCGATCCAGGATAGCCAATCCAAATCCTCAAGGCAGCGGCGGTCCTTTAGAGCGGTCCCGCAGAGTATTATTTTATCGTAATCAAAGGGATCCTCTAAGCGGCTGTAATGCACCACATCAAATCCAACTTGGGCTTTACGCAAGATCTTCTTGACGGGATCCACAAACTCGTAACTTGATAGAGAATCCTCCTTATAGCAGAGATCCACAACGAGAATCATTTCTCCACCAGCCTTGCGGATCTTATCCTGAGCTCGCCACGATTCCCGCTGTATATCTTTTCGGCCTCGAGAATCTCAAGATGCTCTTTGAACATCGGCCCATCCAGCACCAGTGTCTCTATCTCCCCTCCTTCTCCAGAAGGGCTTATCCTGTATCTCTTCTGTAGCTGGCCGAGCTTTGTTATCATCTTCTCATCAATCTCCGCGCCCACCATGCTTTCATCTAGGGGATAAGCGAAAACACCTGTGATCACGATCTTGAATCCTTCTGCGACTAACATCTTGAGGTACTCAAGCTGATCTATCTGCCAGAGCGGGTTGAAGCACCAGAGATCGAGTTCGTTGCATATTCTCTGAACCCTTGATGACTGGTATATGGATTCAATAGCTCCAGTGACTATGCCCTCGATGCCGTAGAGCCTTTTAGCCTCGACTATCGCGTCTCTGAGATCCTCAAGCTCCTTCTCCTCCACACCTGCGGTCTGCCACTTCAGTATATCGATGCCTATGGCACGCGCCACCAGCTCCGCCAGATATATGTTCTCAGTGTGGAACATGTAGCTCTCCTGATTTTGGGAGATCAATGTTATCAGGCATCGAACATCCTCCTTCATCATTGCTCTATAGCATGCGAAGACGGAGTCCTTCCCGCCAGTGAAAAGCACAGCTAGCCTCATGCTGTTCTAGAAACAGACGAAAGAGATAAAAGGTTAGTGCCCCTTGATAGGGGCAGTCCGAATAAAAAGCGAGTGATATTCGAGACTGTATCATAGCGATCTGTTGCCCATGAAAAACATAACAAGCGGAGCAGATACTGTCCGCTGTTGTAATGTATCCATGATGTGAGCAGGACGTGTCCGAATAAGGATTAAGATTTTCTGACATCCAGAAGCGTAACAAGCTGGCCTCATCGCTTATCCGGACAGGTCCGGTGAGCAAGAAGAGGATCATACGAGCATGAACGAATACAAGCTTCTAGTACAGAGGATAGGGCTGATAGGCCTCGCGAACGTGCTGGTGAACTTAAGCGGTTTATTTTTGCTGCCGATTCTCACGAAGAGCTTGCCTGTTGAGGATTACGGCATCTGGGCTCAGGTTAATGTTACAATCAGCCTCGTCTCATCTATCACGCTCTTGGGGCTGTCTGCCTCCCTTCTCAGGTACATGTCGGCATCGAGCAGAAGGGAGGATATACGTGAGTGCTTTTACTCGATACTCTCTGTGGTTGCGCTGACCGGAATATCGGTGATGCTTCTCGTTTTTTATCTGGCCGGGCCGATCGCTGATAACCTCTTCGGTCAGAACATCGCAGTTG
Source organism: uncultured Methanotrichaceae archaeon (assembly GCA_964570975.1). Taxonomy (GTDB): domain Archaea; phylum Halobacteriota; class Methanosarcinia; order Methanotrichales; family Methanotrichaceae; genus Methanothrix_B. Next base: position 5,609 of record CAZMZV010000066.1, read on the forward strand.
TCAGATTGCTTTCTGTCATCATCTTTATAGAATCCCTGAACTCGTTATTATTTAATTGCTATCGGGCTTTACAGCGCATGAAAATATATGCGCTACTCAGCATAGTCATGGTCTATCTCACCATCATTCTAGCGTACCTGTTCGTCAAATCAGGCCTAGGGATCTACGGTGCTGTGCTCGGGTTGGCGGCGTCAAAATTAATAATATTTATAATATTATTTTCAATATTATCTGTGGATATTGGTTTTGGAGTGCCGAAGTTCGGTAGACTCAAAGAGTACATCTCTTTTGGGTTGCCTATCGTTCCGGCTTCTGTATTCGACTGGATTGTGAACTCCAGCGATAGATATGTGATAGGTATTCTCTTAGGCACCGCATGGGTGGGATACTACAGCCCCGCATATCTCCTCGGAAGCCTGATCTCCATATTCATAAATCCATTGGGAGTCGTACTGCCTGTTGCTCTTTACAGGTATTATGATAAAGGTGATATGGCTTCTGTTGAGAATCTATTGGGACTTACGATAAAATATTTCCTCGCTCTTGCTATACCAGCGGTCTTCGGTTTAACTCTTTTATCGAAGTCCATGCTGACGGTGCTCTCCACACAGGATATCGCAGAGCATAGTTATCTCATCACACCCTTTGTGGCAGTTGGCATGCTTTTCGTTGGGATTGCATCTGTGATGTCTAACGTGATATATCTTGTCAAGAAAACCACGGTATCTATGAAGATCTCCTTTATGGCAGCTGTAATAAATCTCTCCCTCACGCTGATTCTTGTACATCAGGTGGGCATACTGGGCGCGGCTCTCGCGACCCTCGTGACTTTTGGCTTTAGTTTAGTATGCATATTTTATTTTGCGAATCAGTTTGTGCGAGTGGCTATCGATTATACATTTATATTAAAATGTTTTTCAGCATCTTTCGTTATGTCTCTACCAATACTTCTTTGGCAACCGGAAGGACTAATCGAGATACTGAGGACTGTGATCTCCTCGGTCGGCATATATTTACTGGTCCTCTTTCTCATGAAAGGGATAAAGAGAGATGAGATGCGATTCATTCTCTCTTTGTTTAGTT
>CAZMZV010000067.1:0-6595 GCA_964570975.1 uncultured Methanotrichaceae archaeon
CAGAGATGATGGAGCGTTTGGTCCAGCTTTCTGCGGGGGCGAGCTTCGATTTGGAATCTCTGGATGATTCGAAGGCGGGCATGCTAAGCAGGAGCACCAGATACGACAGATGCTGCTACAGGCGGGGTGATGGGGATTCGTTTGTATATAACGCAAAGGCCCCTAACGGGCGCTGCGTGAGGCTGTTCAGAACGCTTTTCACAAACGAATGCTTCCACCAGTGCGGCTATTGCCCCAACGCTGGCCGGCTCTCAGGCGGTTGCTCTTACACTCCAGAGGAGCTTGTGAATTTCACGCTCAAACTAAAAGATGCGGGGCTCATCGACGGTCTATTCCTGAGCTCAGGTGCCGGAAAAGACGTGGATCTCACCATGGAAGGAATGCTGTCTTCCGTCCGGCTGCTCAGAGAGAAGCATGGCTTCTCGGGCTACATCCACCTCAAGATCATTCCAGGCACCTCGAGGGATCTCATAAAAGAGGCCGTGCGGCTCGCTGATAGGGTGAGTCTCAACATCGAGGCCCCATCCAGGGATATCATGGAGGAGCTGAGCTCCACAAAAGATTACGAGAATGATATCCTGAAAGTACAGAAATACATTCGTGATATCTCGATGAGAGCGAACCAGACGACGCAGATGGTAGTCGGCGCAGCCGATGAGAGCGATATGGAGATATTCAAAAGAGCTGTGATGGAGTACGATGAGATCGGCGTGAAGCGGGTTTACTACAGCGCTTTCGTCCCGCGCAAGGGCACGCGCTTCGAAAAGAGACCCCCTCAGATGAGATGGCGCGAGAGGAGGCTGTATCAGCTGGACTGGCTCTACAGGGTCTACGGATTTGCAGAGGAGGAGCTAAAGAACGTATTCGACGATGCTGGCTTTCTTCCTGACAGAGATCCGAAGATCGCCGTGGCCAGGGCGTTTCTCGATGAGCCGCTCGATGTGAATGAGGCAGATCTTCAGAGCCTCCTGCGCGTACCGGGAATCGGTCCCGAGAGCGCCGCTCGGCTCGTGGCATACAGGAGAAAGAAAAAGATAAAGAGCAGCTCGGATCTCATTCGGCTTGGTGTGAGAAGAAAAGCTATCCCGTATCTGAAGATAAACGGCTGGGTCCAGAAGAGGTTGTTATAGGTATAAATGCGCGCCTTGTCGATTCTCTCCACGACTCACAGCTTTTGATGGAGAATAAAGGGCCGCTTGCTCCGGTCTTAGGCTGAGAGATGGTTGTATTAGCTCGCAGATTCGTTCTTTACATGCGTTCTTTACACATGCCCATTGAGTGACCAAAAGCATTATACAGGTTGATCTCCACGAGCTCGGTGGTGAATTTCATTGGATCGGCTAGAGCTGGTGATCAGGAACACGGAAGAGGTTGTTACGCTCGAAGAGCTTCGCAGGATTATGGAGGAGAAACCGCACCCGCGCGCTTATGTGGGATACGAGACGAGCGGGAACATACACCTCGGCCACATGCTCACCGCGAACAAGCTTCTGGATATGCAAAGAGCGGGCTTTGATGTGGTTGTTCTTCTCGCCGATCTTCACGCCTATCTGAATGAGAAGGGATCTCTCGAAGAGGTTCGGAAAACAGCCGATTACAACAAAGAATGCTTTATAGCTCTCGGTTTGGATCCGGAGAAGACCGAGTTCGTCTACGGCACAGAGTATCAGCTCAGACCAGAGTATGTGATAAAGGTCCTGCAGATGGCGAGGAGCACAACTCTGAATAGAGCTAGAAGGAGCATGGACGAGGTATCGAGAAGCGCCGAGAACCCGATGGTCTCCCAGATGATATATCCACTGATGCAGGCGGTCGATATAGCTGATCTGAGGATAGATGTCGCTGTGGGCGGCATGGATCAGAGGAAGATCCATATGCTCGCGAGAGAGGAGCTCCCGAAGCTCGGATTTCCAGCTCCTATATGCATTCATACGCCGCTCATCCCAGGCCTGGACGGAAAGAAGATGTCCTCCTCAAAGGGGAATAACATAGCCGTGGACGAGCAGCCGGAGGAGATAGAGCGAAAGATCATGGCTGCATACTGCCCGGCCAAGGTCACGGAGGACAATCCTATCACGAACATATTCAAATACCATATCTTCCCGCGGGTCGAGACCGTCACCATTAAGCGCCCTGAGAAGTTCGGAGGGGATGTGACATTCACCACTTACAAAGAGCTAGAGGATGCATTTGTGAACGGCTCTCTCCATCCCATGGATCTAAAGAAGGCTTGTGCTGAGCAGATGATCGAGATACTGGCTCCGGTCAGGGCCAGGGTTCGCCATCAATTCTAAACTTCAAGGGTAATCGCCCAGGCCATCGGACAGGAGAAGGCGGTTACACCTCCATGTAGAGCTTTATGCTGTAGAGAAGGGCCAAAATAAGAATCAATGAGACGATCAGCGCGCTGAGCTCTGTGGTCATAATTCCTCCAATCGAATATCTCAGCCTGAATTGATTTCCAAGAGAACGCTCCTCTACGCCTTGAGGAGCAGAACTCAACGGCTCGATTCAGGGCGGAAGATTTTAGACGGATCTTTAATGCTCCACTCTTTTAATATTTGCTCCTGATAGCACCGCTGTTATCTTCACCCTGTTCAGGTAATCACTCCTCACCCTGGCGCCCCATATCACATTTGCCCGGGGGTTGAGCTCTTTTGTTATGCTTTCTGCTATGAAATTCGCATCTTTTAACGTCAGCGAATCACCCCCTGTGATATGCAGGAGACAGCCGCTCACATGCCTGGCAGCTACAGTCCTCATAGCATTATCGAGCGTCGAATGCAGAGCGAGATATGGGGAAACCCCCTCACCGGATACGATACATGCCTCACTGCCATAACCCAAAACGGTCCTCAGATCCGCATAATCGAGATTGATCAGAGAGGGCTCGATCAGCATATCATGGACACCCTCTATCATATCCTCCAGCTGCCGCGCGAAGACCCCATAATTTGTAACGGACGGAGAGCAGATGATTGAAACGGAGTCTCCAATGGCGCTATCGAGCAGCGCTTTTTCGTCTTTCATACAATCAACCGCGGGAAGAGAGAGCACGATCGCCCCGCGACCTCTCGCGACTCTGGCCACATCAGCTGCTATGCACAAGCTCGAATCCTTTCCTGTCAGAATGAATACCACCGCAGAGCTATCGGTTATAGCCGTGAAAAAAGACCCATCATCGGATCGTATTGTTATCGGGTTATTTCGACCACCAGCGATCGATAGAACACAAGTAAGCTGCCCTTCCCCCCCAATAACTACGCTCTCCAGTCCCTTTATCCCTTTCCGTATCAGATGATCTACAAGATGCGCCCCGGCCCCAAGACCCGTTACAACAATCCTGGATAAACCAGGCGTGCTCAAGCACTCACCCTCCACCTGGCTCCTTTGAAACAGATATGAGGACTTTCATATATAGAAAGGATATCTCTGCCTCTGTGAGACTGCAGGACATTCCAGGAGTCGGCCCCCGGCTCGGGGAGCGCCTTATCTCGCACTTCGGTAACGAGGATCTCGCGCTGAAGACCATCATCGATGAGGATATGGCGGAACTCAGAGCTCTGATGAGCGAGCGCCAGGCCGTCTCTCTTGTAAGGTCTGCACGGGGCCTCAGCTATGGTGTCTCGCCAGAATCATTTCTCGCAACCGCTGATGCCAATAGGATATACGAGAGGATCCTGAGCGAGATCTCGGCTCATGCGAATACCGAATACGCAAGATTGAGGATTGCAACGCTCTTCCCGACCGGCTCCATCGAGCTAATAGAGAAGATGCGATCTATCTCCACGCGCGCTGTTGAGGTTCGCAGCAGATTGGGCGATCTGAGAGAGCTGCTGAGCAAAATAAAACCGCTCAGGCAGAGAGATCCACCCAGAATAAAGGGCAGGGCGATAGTTGTGAGTTCCTCCGAGGAGTTCGCGCGGATTAAGTCGATGGGGTATGATAAGATCCTGGATCTACATCTCGCAGAGAGCCCCGGAGAGATCAGGGATATAGCGGGTGGTTACAACCATGTTATCGCGATTACCGATTACGAAATCTCACTTCCCGGTGTTGAGATCGCAGAGCGCCTGGACATCTGGTATATAGCACCAGAGGCTGTACTGAGCTTTTACTTCGAGAACAGGGACGTGCTGGAGGCTGCTTTAACGCTCGCCGGTATTCTCGAGGACTCTGGGATCGAGAGATTTGAGGGGCTCGCGCTCCTCAGAGGATCGCTCGGGAGTCTGTTTGCAGATGATATCGAATCGAACTGCATGGAGGAGCTGATAAGAGGTTTGCCTGTATCGCTCGATACGGCTCTCAGATGGGCGAACATGGAGCTCCGGCGGAGGATAGAATCGAGCTCTATCACGCTCGGCGGAAGCGAGCTTCTACAAGCGCTGGGGCGTGAGGATCTCGTCAGGGACATATTCGAGCTCCAGCTCCAAGGTCTCTTCAAGTCTGTGATATCAGAGGCCAGGGCTAAAGTTGTGGCGGACCTCCAGCTGAAAGAGAATGAGGCCCTTTGGCTCGAGGATATCATGCCATCTGATGTAAGATACCCACTTGAGATCGATCGCGGTGCACTTCGCGCTTTTGAGCATGAAATGAAGAGGAGGCACGAGCATGCTGCACTGCGGAAGAGAAGAGAGCTCGCTCTATCACTGATGAATTTAAAGGGCTTCGCGCAGAATATGATAAAACAACTAATGTATATCGATTTTCTTTACGCGATTGGGAGCTTTGCTCTGTCTCACAAAATGCCTGTATTTATAGAAAATCCTGGCATAGGATTCCGCGATGGAAGGCATTTATTCATCGCCGATCCAGAGCCCGTTAGCTACAGCCTTGGGGATACAGGCATTGTTCCGTATGCTGAGAGGGTAGCCATCCTTAGCGGAGTCAACTCAGGAGGTAAGACATCACTTCTGGAGCTCCTGGCTCAGATAGTGATATTGGCGCATATGGGGCTTCCTGTGCCAGCTTCCTGCTCCAAGCTATCGATCTTCGAGGAGCTTTACTACTTCTCAAAGAGCAGCGGCACACTCAGCGCTGGCGCGTTCGAGAGCACCATGCGGAAGCTCTCTGTGGTTATAACAAACAAAAGAAAGATAGTGCTCGCGGATGAGCTGGAAGCCATAACAGAGCCCGGGGCATCTGCGCGGATAATCGCATCTATACTGGATGTAATTCACGAAAGCGGATCCGTAGCGCTCTTCGTGAGCCATCTCGCAGATGAGATTCGGAGATTCTCGCGGAGCTCTATAAGAATTGATGGGATAGAGGCTGAGGGGCTTGATGAAGACAACAATCTAATTCTGAGCAGGAGCCCGAGGTACAACCATCTCGCCAGATCAACTCCGGAGCTAATACTCGACAGGCTTGTCAGAACCACAGATGGAAGCGAGAGGGAGTTCTATGAGATCGTTCTCAGACGGTTTCGCGATAGCGCACCTTGAATTCGATATGGACGCAGTGCTTGAGTGGCATCTCCATATTCCTAATGGAGCTCAGGCTTCATCATAGCCAGTTCTTTTTCTTGAAGTATGCCACCGTAGTAACAACGACAGATGCCATCAGTATCAATGTAAAGAAGTAACCATACCTCCACTCCAGCTCCGGCATGTACCTGAAGTTCATCCCGTAGATGCTTGCGATTAAAGTTGGAAGCATGAAGATTATGGTTATAGATGTGAGAATTTTTATTATGTTGTTCAGTTCGTTGCTTGCGCTCGAAAGATGGATTGCGATCATCTCAGAGAGCATATCGCGCATTATCTCGATGTTATCTATAACCTGTATTGTATGATCGTACACGTCTCTCAGATAGATTATGGTGTTCTCATGGACGAGCGGAGATTCGCCCCTCTCGAGTCTGGTGATGACCTCTCTCAAAGGCCATACGGACTTCCTGAGAAATATCATCGAGCTCTTAAGCTCGTATATCTCTCTCAGATTCTCCTCGGAGGGTTCTTCAACAAGCACCGACTCAAGGGCCTCTATCCTATCGCCGAGGCGCTCTAGGATGAAAAAGTAGTTATCAACTATCGCATCGAGCAGAACGTAGGCGAGATAATCGGTGCCCATCCTTCTTATCTTTCCCTTTTCGTTTTTTATCCTCTCCTTGATGAGCTTGAAGACATCGCCGCCGCTCTCCTCAAATGTTATTACGAAGTTCGAGCTGAATATAAGGCTGAACTGCTCGGAGGTTATCTCGTTTGCGATTTTGTTGTAATAAAAAACACGTAACACGATGAATATGTAGTCGCCGAAATCCTCCATCTTGGGACGCTGGCCTGTTATGATATCCTCAATTGTGAGGGGATGGATATCGAATATCTTGCTGAGCTTCTCCATAGTCTCTGTATCGCGTATACCGTTGACTTTTATCCAGGTAACAGTGGGCTTGTATCTGTAAGGCGCGCAATCTTCAACGCTCTTTATCTCCTCTTCCTGGAACTGGACCTCGTCGTAATCGATGACCGTTATCCTGGCCTTCTCTGGCACTCTGCTAGGCTCGTACCTCTCGATAAGCTCCATGGGGTCGAGGTCTATCTTGCTGACCTTTCTCGCGGCCAGGTCCTGCATCGATTACAGCCCCCTTTTAAAT
>CAZMZV010000068.1:0-6316 GCA_964570975.1 uncultured Methanotrichaceae archaeon
ACTATCTCCACCCCGCGGAGCTTCTCCAGCCGGATCTCGCGAGCAAATCTTGTCCGCATGCCACTATCCTTGACCAGAGAAGATGGCGAGCCTGCGAACCTGAAGTGCTCCATGTAAACCACTCCATCAACTATGTAGTCCAGCGGCATTAGATCTGTAGTCTCACTGACGAATATCATGTGGATTCCCAGATCCCTGGCGAACTCGCATATGTTCTGCTCGAAGCTCTGCTGCTGCTCCTTTATTATCGGAGATATGTAGTTCATCATGGCATCCCAGCTATCGAAAACTATTATCGGATTGTCCATCTCTTCGCTTCCCTCGAAGAATAGGCGGAAGAACTCGAGCACCGTATCGTAAGTTGGGATGCCTCCGGCCATCTCCCTCAGCATCTGAAGGAGCCTTGACTGGGTAGCGTTAACGACATTTTTCGGGGGGACGATCTCCTTTATCCAAGGGAATGTTCTATAGAGCCTATCGGGGTCGACGCGTGTGGAGATGTACATTCCATTATTCTTATCGCATAAAGCGTTCAATATCTCAAACGCGAAGGTGGTCTTGCCAGTCCCAGGCAAGCCCTTGATCAGAAGCGTCTGCCCCTCACCAATATCAAAGAACCTATGTATCTCAGGAGGTATACGCATCAATCCCCTCCCCATCCGTATCGGAATGATGACGTCCTCCGCGTGTGGAGGATTACGCCATGCTGTCTATTCTATCATCTGATATTTAGATTCTATGAATATTGTTAACCACGGTGTCATGATAGATCTTAAGATTATTCCCGTGACCGTTCCGAATAAGAGATTGCGATCGGAATTTCGCGATTCAATGCTTTATATCTCATCGCCACTTGGTTCTTATTCGTACACGCCGTTATCAGCATTTCTCTTCGATGGATCTCTGTATCTGCTTGAGAAGCGTAGAAAGCTGATCGGCCCTGACCTTGAATGATATGGATACCATTCCACTTTCATCGGCTATCTCTTTTGCAGAGATCTCTTCCACCTCACACGGCTGTATCTCGCCCTTGCATATCTCCTTTCTGGGAGAGACCGCGCGCCATAACTTCGATGGGCCGACCTCTACATACTCGCACTTGCCCTCCGACTTCAGAACAGAGAGATACTTTATAACCGTGGTCTTGCTCACCCCAGCCCGTCTGGCCACCTCTACAGTGGTTAGCCCGTCCTTTGAGTCCTGGATGACCTGGAGTATTCTCTCTTTATAGGGCATCGTGTTCACCATCTAAGTGATAAGTACCGAGATTGCTACCATACATCAACTTCATAACTTTTTCTGTTTGTTAGACGTATATGTAATTATATCTGCGCTCAACTAGATAAAATTATTTAGTTGATCGCGGGACGTGTCTGGATGAGGATGATGTGTTTCTGATATGCAGGTGGCGTACTCAGATTACTGAATAGCGCTAACCGGTGAACTGATCGCTCTTTTGCAGGAAATAAATCCCTTGCATTTGATTCTAGTGACGATTTTCAGTAGAGCGAGTACACGACCGATATGCAGAAGCGGTAAACAATGGCCTCAGCGCTTATCCGGAGAGGTCTGCATTCTCATGAGAAAGTTTATATGTGACGCAGCCGGAAAATGAACCAGAGTCTATTCTGAAAATCGGTGGGGGAAGGGAGAACAAAATTTTTGGTAGTCGACCCCTTAATTTCCAGTGGAGGTTTTTTGCAAAAAGGATATCATTTGGGAATTTAACAGTATATTTATTTTTTAATTTGATAATAATACAGTATAACTATTTTTATTATTTAAAAGAATCTGATTTCTCAATAGCAGAGAGACATGCCCGGATAAGGGCAACTGGATCACCAGATAGTGTAATCGAGGATTTCTAAAACCAGCCCAGATCATATAAAACTTGGTTGATATAAGCATGCTGCGAAATGTATGGATCTTTGAGTGACGGTTTCTGGGAATCACGGGGTTTTAGGAATAACCATCTCATATGGCAGAAAGATCTAAACGAATCCTGCGTCATCCAAGCGCTGCTGAATTATTTTAGTAGATGGCCTATTTCATGCTTTAAAAACAAGTCTCTTACGATGCTGTGTTGAATACTTCTTGTGAATGTTAAAAGTGTCTGAAATGGCATGCTTAGCTCCCATGTCTTTTTCTGGGCTCTTGCTCTCCTGTTCGGAGCGGCACGCCCGGCGAATAGACAAACTTTTAAGAATGGATAGGACATAATCTCCATGGGGATATTGAGCATAGTCGGGGTCGGATATTTCGGGAACGCGTAGCAATTGGTATTAATGAGATCGGAGATGGTTTGGATCTATGAGCGAAGCTGTCCGACTGAAGGTAGCAGAGGCTGATCAGAGGGATGTTGGAAAGGGGATAGCCAGAGTCAGCGATGAGTATATGAAGAGGATGGGCGTGCGACCGCTCGATGTTATTGAGATCACCGGCGACAGGAAGACCTCTGCACTGGTTGTAAGCGCCTACAGCGCGGACCAGGGTCTCGACATAATACGCATGGATGGTCTCATCAGATCAAACGCGGGTTCCAGCATAGGTCAGTATGTTGAAGTGAAGAAGGCCGAGTGGTCAGAGGCTAAGCATGTCACCCTCGCTCCTGTGACAAAAGGCATGCAGATCTTCGCCCCGAGCGAGGTTCTCACGAAGGTCTTCCAGGGAAGGCCCGTATGCAAAGGTGACATAATATCAACAACAAGTGTTCGCCGCCCACCCTCGGACACATTCGGCAGAGAGACGATGTTCGAGGAGATATTCAGGGGCTTCCTCGGAGCCCAGGCATTCGGGCTCGGCGAGATCAAGCTGCGTGTGGTCTCCACCAACCCCTCGGGGCTCGTGAAGATCACAGATGCGACCGAGATCGAGCTCCTGCCGCAAGCCGTGGAGATATCAGAGCGCCCCGTGCCTTCTGTATGCTACGAGGATGTTGGCGGCCTCAAGAACGCCATAACCAAGGTCAGAGAGATGATAGAGCTCCCGCTCAAGCATCCAGAGCTCTTCGATCGTCTCGGAATCGATCCGCCGAAGGGCATACTTCTGTATGGGCCGCCGGGCACAGGCAAGACTATGCTCGCGAAGGCCGTAGCCAACGAGAGCGATGCGTACTTCATCTCAGTTAACGGGCCTGAGATAATGTCCAAGTATTATGGAGAGTCCGAGAAGGCGCTGCGCGATATATTCGAGGAGGCGGAGAAGAACGCGCCTGCGATTATATTCTTAGACGAGTTGGACTCGATAGCCCCAAAGCGCGGCGAGGTCACGGGAGAGGTGGAGAGGAGGGTCGTCGCACAGCTGCTCTCACTCATGGACGGCCTGAAGGAGAGGAAGAACGTATTGGTGATAGGCTCCACCAACAGGCCTGAAGCTCTTGATGTGGCGCTCAGAAGGCCAGGAAGGTTCGACAGGGAGATCGAGTTGGGGGTCCCGGATTTCGAGGGAAGGAAGGAGATCTTCCAGATTCACACAAGAGGCATGCCGCTTGCGGATGACGTCAATATCGAGGAGTTCGCCGAGCTGACCTACGGCTTTGTGGGTGCGGATATAGCCGCTGTATGCAGAGAAGCTGCTATGAACGCACTCCGAAGAATACTCCCCGAGATCGATCTGGATGAGCCGACAATACCCAAGGAGATCCTTGACAGACTCGTTGTTCAAAGGATCGACTTCGAGGCTGCGCTCAGGGAGATCCAGCCATCTGCGCTGAGGGAGATCATGGTCGAGGTCCCGAAGGTCACCTGGGACGACATCGGCGGCCTCGAGGATGTGAAGCAGCTGCTCATCGAAGCTGTGGAGTGGCCTCTCCGCTACGCTAGCAACTTCAAGAGGCTCGGAATAAACGCGCCGAAGGGCATACTGCTGTATGGACCTCCGGGCACAGGCAAGACTATGCTCGCGAAGGCCGTAGCCAACGAGAGCGATGCCAACTTCATAACAGCTAAAGGCAGCGCGCTACTCTCGAAGTGGTACGGCGAGAGCGAGAAACGGGTGGCAGAGATCTTCCGGAAGGCAAGGCAGGTTGCTCCAGCAGTCATATTCTTGGACGAGTTGGATGCGCTTGTTCCAATTCGCGGCGGAGCCCTCGGAGAACCCCATGTTACGGAGAGGATAGTGAACCAGCTGCTCTCAGAGATGGACGGCTTGGAGGAGCTTCATGGTGTGGTGGTGATTGGCGCGACCAACAGACCGGACATTATAGATCCCGCCCTTCTGAGGCCGGGACGCTTCGACGAGCTGATACTCGTGCCTGTGCCGGACAAGCTATCCAGAAAGAAGATCTTCCAGGTACACACGAAGAACATGCCGCTGGCTCCAGATGTCGATATCGATACTCTTGTCGATATGACTGAGCACTACACGGGCGCAGACATAGCAGCAATCTGCAGAAAGGCCGGCCGGCTTGCGCTGAGGGAGAACATGAGTTCCGAGAATGTACAGCAGAAGCATTTCCTCTCAGCAATACGTGAGATAGGCCCCTCCGTGACGCCGGATACCATGAAATACTACATGCATCTGGCAGAATCCCTGAGGAAGAAAGCATCCAGAGAGATCGAGCGCGGGGATATGTATGTCTGAGCGGAGCGCCGCGAACCTTCGCTTAAAGCCGGAGATCACGGCCATTAATTCCCCCAAATATTTCTCGCGATCGGTTCGATGAGAGTTCTGGGGAATGCAGCTGATGCGATGAGAAACACTGCACCCTCGCGAGCGGCTGGTATCGCTATGATAGCACTCACTGCAAAATATAGAAATGACACAGAAATAATCTCTCGTGCTACCGAATTCATAAAAATGTAATCCTCAAAAGCCTGGGACTTTGAGGATCAATCCTCTTCCTTCTCGTACTTGAAAGATAGCTTAACTTTAGCTCTGTACTCAACGATCTTGCCCTTCTCCAATCTCACATCCAGCTCTGTGACCTCCGCCACTCTCAAATCCCTCAATGTCTTTGAGGCCGTCTCCACGACTGTCTTTACAGCATCCTCCCAGCCAACCGTCGACGTGCCGACCAACTCTATGAATTTATACACATCCCCGTTCAAGCAATTCACCCCCAAAATTTAGTTAATGTTTTACACCTCTCAATTAATATAACTTTCGAAACTTGCATAATATCTGGAGGAGATGGTCAATAGAATAACAAAAGGTTAGAAAGATCAAACTGCAAGGCGTATTTAAATCGAGATCTCTTATCCGCATGCTCCAGCAAGCAAGATTATACTGGCGCGATTGGCGATTCTCACTGCTGATATCGAAGAGCCACCCAAAAGATCGACCAATGATATTTCGTGGAAATGTAAATTCTGGCAGAGTAGTTTGCCAAACCATCTACAGACAACGCCAAATTTGACAATAAAGACTACCTTTGATCGTAAACAAGGTTTTTGAGAAAACCAGGGCACCATCCGCTATATGTTAAGCCTCTGCCACCTCGTAATCGGTATCCATTGTGTCCTGGAGGCCGTCCTTGGAGATATGAGAGACCATTCTCTCTGAGACATCCTGATCGGAAAGTATCTCCTCGAATCTTTTGAGGTAGCCGTCCTTCTCAGCCGCCCTGTGGCTTTCGAATATGTTCTTGTACTCGCTTACGGTAGAAGGTGCTACCTGGAGGATCTCGCTCATCTCCTTTACGGATTTTCCTTCCTCCCAGAGCTTTATGAAGATCTCCTTATCAAATGGCGGCTTGAGATCCGATTCACGGAATAGATGAAGCTTTATACGGGCTCGGCTTACGGTCTTATTGAGTGCGCGATTTCCCAACTGTTCTGCAATCTCTGTATCGCTAAGACCTTTGTAGAACAGTCTTACAACAGTCGCGAGCTGCTCTGGTGTGAGTTTTGTCTGGATGTTATAAGCCTTTATCATCTCAGAGACAACGCCGAGAAGCGCTTGCTCAATTTCAGAAGTGCTTCTTAAAGTACCATGTTTTTTAGCTGGCTTCTCGACCACCTTAGTCGTGGGGGCGATCTTCAAGACGAGCTCTCTTAAATGATCGGTCTTACCGCTCAATTAATCACCCATCGTGAAACTTCTCTGTTTATAGTATAAAGAGATTTCCATTGTATTGCTGTGTTTGTATGGTCCCGAAATCTTTGGCCTTATAAACCCCTCCATCGGATCTAGGCCTCAACTCAGTTCACGCTCCATTCTATCCATGAATACTCTAATTATGCAAGCTGTAGGAAGTATGGACCTGTCCCGCATAATCTGCTGGATCTTTCGATCTGTTAGCTTTAATGCTTTATTGCGCTTCCCCATGCATTCGAGATGACTATATAAGACCAAAGATTTCGGGACTATACAAACA
>CAZMZV010000069.1:0-1168 GCA_964570975.1 uncultured Methanotrichaceae archaeon
TAACGTTGAGGCTGGAAGCCTTGAGGATTTCGATAGAGCGATGAAGAGAGCAGCTGGCGTTCTTCTCGGGACCAGGCCGACTGCCGTCTCGTTAGCGAACGCCGTTAGGATGGTCATAAGGCATCGTGCGAGAGATCTTGACACGGCGAGAATGGAGGTCATCGCCAATGCGGAGCGTTTCATAGAGAGATCTCTGAAGGCAGTGGAGAGGATAGGCGAGATTGGAAGCAGGAGAATCCGTGATGGTGATACTATACTGACGCACTGCAACTCAACTGCAGCTCTGGCCGTGATAGAGAGAGCTTTTAGAGACGGAAAGAATATAGGGGTCGTAGCGACCGAGTCCAGGCCAAGGTATCAGGGACATCTCACCATAAAGAGGCTTGATGAGGTCGGAATACCAACAGAGCTGATAGTGGATTCAGCCGTGAGGAGCGTCATCGAGGATGTCGATCTCGTAGTTGTGGGCGCTGATGTCATAACTGCCAATGGCTCTCTAGTCAACAAGATAGGCACATCACAGATCGCACTATGCGCGCACGAGGCCAGGAAGCCGTTCATGGTCGCCGCGGAGACTTACAAGTTCAGCCCCGATACCCTGATGGGAGAGCTGGTCGAGATCGAGGAGCGCGGGCCAGAGGAGGTTCTGGAGAACTACCGGGAGTTCAAGCATCTACGTGTGAGAAATCCGGCCTTCGATGTAACACCCCATCAATATATAGATGTCATATGCACCGAGGTCGGGGCAATACCGCCTGAGATGAGCTACATAATAATAAAAGAATGGCTTGGCTGGGAGATATCAGATAAAGAAATGCAAACGTCTTACTTCCGTGAAAAGCTTTGAAGTAGGAATGTATGATTATGCGCGCGGCTGAATACACTTGCAATCGGAAGAAACAAGAGGATCGATGATGTGGCGCGAGCGCCTCTTTGTAGAATCACTGCGGGATATCACACCAGATGACGCTGGCTTGAGCATCTCGGACATAAAACGAATCTACGGCGTGCCTGAGGAGAGGATCGTCTTCCTAAGCAGAAACGAGAATCCGTATGGGCCATCTCCTGAGGTTCTAAAAGCTATAAGTAATGTGGAGCTCAACAGATATCCGTCGCATGAGGATTTTCTGAACGCTGCTGCCGGCTATCTCGGAGTATCAGAAGAGCA
>CAZMZV010000069.1:1268-6250 GCA_964570975.1 uncultured Methanotrichaceae archaeon
CGCATGAGGATTTTCTGAACGCTGCTGCCGGCTATCTCGGAGTATCAGAAGAGCAAATCATTTTAGGAGCGGGGCTGGATGGGGTCATCGACTCTGTAGCCAGACTATTCCTGGAGAAGGGGAGAAACGCGTTTATCCTCATCCCCACATACACATACTACGAACTTGCAGCCAGGCTTTGCGGATCCAAGGTTGTTCTCTCCACAAAATTCGATAGAATCCCGGCTGATGCATCTCTTATCTTCCTCTGCTCTCCGAACAATCCAACCGGATCGGTTATAGAGAGGGAAGTGCTCAGAGCGCTGCTGGATCGCACCGACTCCATAGTCTTCCTGGACGAGGCTTATGCAGAGTTCGCCGGAGAGAGCTATGTGAGATGGGTAGAGAGATACGATAACCTCATCGTCGGAAGAACCCTCTCCAAGGCGTTCGGCCTCGCCGGGCTCAGGATCGGCTACGCCGTCGCGCCGGAATGGATAGCACAGCAGTACAGAAGGGCAGCGCCAGCCTTCGGCATAAGCGCTCCAGCGCTCGCAGGAGGCATCGCAGCTTTAAATGATCTCACCCACATGAAACGTTCTGTCGAGAAGATAGTCTCAGAGAGGGATCGTATCTCCAGAATTTTAAAGACAGATCCCTCCCACGCAAATTTTCTCTATATAAAAACCTCGAAAGAGTCTTCTATGCTTGTGGAGGATCTCCTCAAAGAGGGAATAGCTGTCAAGGACTGCTCAGGAATACCAGGCGCAGACAAATACCACATCCGAGTGACTATAGGAACACAGGAGCAGAACGAAATCTTTCTCGAGGCATACACAAGACTGGATTCCATTGGGTAATCATGTTCTATAAATCAAAAATCGCTCAGAGAGATAAGATCTCAAATCATCCTCGGACCGGCTTGCAGTTCTACAACAAACTTATATAGAACGCTGCGATATGAAAATCATATAAAATTAATCCGAGCAATTTATAGCGAGCCCCGGCAAGGGTGTGAAGCAGATGATACATAAATATTGTAAAAATATTGTATTTATATTGTTTATTTTATGTTTTTTTCCTGGAGTGCTGCTCACACAATCTAATGCACTCGAGTCGGGGGCTCCGGTGCCTCCAGCGATGTTTGGGGACGATTACTACAAAGTGTACGGCGCACCGGATCTCACGGTCTCGCTTGAGCGATCTTACGTTTATCAGGGTGAGCAGACATATATCTTTCTCACTCTCACAAACAGAGGGAGGATCTCCGCGATTGAGGTGAATGAAGAGCCAGCGCCAAACAGGCGGGATGAGATCCTAGCAGCACAAAGGGAGCTGGAGCTGGAAGGGCAGAGGACAACCGCTCAAGACGTCTCCGTGGAGCTTGTTGCTGAGAACGCGAGTGCGATGGAGATCAAGCGCATTGTTGCCTTTGCGGGAAACATCCGGGAGGGGCAGACATCGAGCAGGCTTGAGTTTCCGTTTGAGGTATACAAGAACACCCTACCTGGAGTCTATCGACTTTATGCACACATCAACTACAGCTACCAAAGAGATGTCGCTGTGAAAAGCGATGAGAGTCATCCTGAGAGTCCGAATGTGTATTACTGGTACGAGAGAACCAGCCAGGTCATTCCTATAGATATCAGGGTCGAGCGGAGGAGCGGCGTTGATTTTGAGGTGATTGCTGTTGAGCCTGAGAGGTTGGCTGTGGGCTCCAAAGACAACGTCGTTAGAATATCCATAAAGAACGTAGGCATCGATACCGCAAAGGACCTTGTGACAAGGCTGAGACCGGAGAGCGGCATATACGTAAGCGTGGATGTGTCCCCAATACCAGAGCTAGCACCAGGCGAGATCGCGGATCTTACCTATAAGCTCGATGTGTCCAAGAATGCCGTGGCCGAGAAACGGTACCAGCTCAGGCTGCTGATGGAGTTCTCAGACAGCTACAGAGATGACCTGAGCGAGTCGGAGAATGTATATGTTTGGATTGAAGCTGAGAGGCGTGGCTTTCTCTGGATTTTTGCGCTACTACTTCTCATTATCGCAATCATCGCAATCAAGGCCAGGAGGAGAGCATGAGCGATGATTTTGCTGTATCAGCTTGCTCTTTGATCAAGATCTTTGGAAGGGTCAGAGCCCTAGATGATCTCACGATCAAGATACCCAGAGGTGTTACCTACTGTCTGCTCGGGCCGAACGGCTCAGGCAAAACGACATTCATCCGCGCGATTGTAGGACTTCTCCATCCTGATGGCGGAGAACTTCACGTTCTAGGAAAGCCGGTCTCGCTCGTGCGCTCGCTCTACCACCGAATAGGCTATATGACACAGTACCGCGCGCTCTATCCTGATCTGACGGTGCAGGAGAACATGGAGTTCTTCGCCGGCATTTATGGCATCGATGGACACAGAAGGGAGAAGAGGATAGCGGAACTACTGGAGCTGGTCGATCTCTCAGCGCACAGAGATCGGCTGGTAGGAGCTCTAAGCGGCGGGATGTACCAGCGCATCTCTCTGGCATGCACCCTTATCCACGAGCCGGAACTTCTCCTTCTGGACGAGCCGACTGTTGGTGTGGATTCATTGCTGCGAAATAGCTTCTGGGAATACTTTGAAGAGCTAGCTTCTCAGGGGAAGACTGTGATCATCACAACCCACATGATGGATGAGGCTGAGAGATGCAAGCTCGTCGGCTATATGTTCGCCGGCAGACTCGCCGCTGAAGGCAGCCCAGAGAAGATCATGAAGCTGGCAGGCCTGAAACCACGTTTGGAGCTATGGCTCACAGATCCTGAAAGCGATGCAGCTCTTCTCAAGGCAAAAGGCTATGATGTAAGTATATCTGAGAACGCTGTGGAGATCAGGCTAGATAAACATGATCAGATAAAGGAGATCCTTGAGGCTGTCAAACCAGTGGATATGAGGCTCAGGGAGCCGACTCTGGAGGAGGCCTTTCTCGTGCTCTCGAGGGCATTATGATCTTAAAACCACGAAGCGTGTATGTAGTGGCGCTCCGCGTCGTGCGCCAGCTCAAGAGGGACAGGCGAACAATCGGTCTGATCACATTTGCACCTATCGTACTTATGATCCTCTTCGGCTATGCTCTATCCGGAGAGATGAGCGGCGTCCGGCTTGGGATCGTTGATCTCGGTGAACATACTGCGCTGAGAGAGCATCTCGAGAAGACGCAGGACTTCACGATCATCCATCTCGGCTCGGAAAGCGATGCCGAGAGGCTAATCTCAGAGGGGGAATTGCACGGTGCGGTGGTTATAACGCCTCCTGGGATACATCTGCTTTTGGATGCAACCAGCCCCCAGATCACAAATGCCATCAGGAACGCTGTCGCAGCAGGGATCCAGAATGAATTTGGGGGATCGAAGAGCATGATAATGGAGAGGTACATCTACGGCTATGATATGGAGATGACTGATACGATCGGCCCCGCCATCCTGGGACTAGTGGTGTTCTTCTTTACATTTATCAACGCTGCTGTGGCATTCGTCAGAGAGAGATCACAGGGGACGCTGGAGAAGTTCATGGTCTCGCCCCTCACTAGAGGGGAGATCGTCTCTGGCTACATTCTGGGATTCTCGGTATTCACACTTCTCCAATCCACGACCACTCTTGCGGTGGTGATATTTGGCTTTGGCATCCCGCTCATAGGCAATCCGCTGCTGATTCTATCAATCGTCATCCTTCTGGGCGCAGGTGCCCTGGCGCTGGGAACTTTCTTCTCCAACTTCGCCAGAAGCGAGTTTCAGGTGATCCAGTTCATCCCGATGGTCGTGATACCCCAGATCATACTATCCGGCGTATGGTGGCCGATTGAGTCAATCCCAGAGTTCATCAGGCCTGTCTCTTACATACTCCCTTTGACATATGCCACAGAAGCCCTGAGGGCGGTGATGCTGAAAGGCGCCTCGCTCAGCGATGTACTTTACCCGGATATTGCGGCGCTCTTGATCTTCTTCGCTCTATCTTTCGCGGCAGCTGTTCTTGTGCTTAAGCGGGAGGTTGCCTGATAGTAGCTTTCTGTGCGGCATAAATCTACAGGCGGAAAGATTAATACGTAAGGGGCTCAGTCCGAGGATGAGAGGTGTAGGATTGTTTTTAGTAGGAGAGGCTCTGATCGGGAAGGAGCCCGAGGTAGCTCATATCGATCTGCTTATCGGGGATAAGAACGGGCCCGTGGGCGTGGCGTTTGCAAACGGTCTGACCCAGCTATCTGCTGGGCACACCCCTCTTCTATCGGTTATAAGACCGAATCTGCCGGCAAAACCCTCAACGCTGATAGTTCCCAAGGTGACCGTGAAGAACATGGAGCAGGCAGCGATGATCTTCGGCCCTGCACAGACCGCTGTGGCAAAGGCGGTCGCCGATTCGGTGGAGGAGGGCGTGATTCCCAGGGAGCATGTTGAAGATCTGGTCATCATCGTCTCGGTCTTCATACATCCGGATGCTAAAGACTACGATGCCATCTACAGATACAACTACGGAGCCACAAAGCTGGCCATACAAAGAGCTATGGAGAGCTTTCCGGATATCGAGAAGGTCCTCTACGAGAAGGACAGATCCGTTCATCCGGTCATGGGCTACAGGGTCACAAGGCTGTGGGATCCCCCGTATCTGCAGGTCGCATTCGATCTCGTGGATCTCAGCGAGGTCAAGAGAGTTCTTGCGGATATACCTGAGAGCGATCACATCCTGATAGAGATCGGAACTCCGCTGGTGAAGATGTACGGCGTACAGGTTGTAAAGGAGGTAAGAAAAGCAAGGCCCGGCTCCTTCGTTATACTTGATCTGAAGACGCTCGACACGGGAAATCTGGAGGTGAGGCTGGCTGCAGATGCATCCGCAGATGCTGTAGTCATATCGGGCCTAGCTCCAAAGAAGACGATCGAGCTGGCGATAAGAGAGGCGAAGAAGACCGGCATATATTCCATTCTGGACATGCTCAACGTGAGAGATCCGCTCGAGGTGCTCAGAGGACTCTCT
>CAZMZV010000070.1:0-4610 GCA_964570975.1 uncultured Methanotrichaceae archaeon
ATCATAATGTTGTGCCAAAGCTGCCAGCAGATATTGAGGTGATTATGCTTAACTATGGGCTCGCTCAGCTGATGGTTCTTGGTACGAAAATGCCCCTAACCACGAACCATTTTTCATTCTCACGGCTGAGCTATTTGGTCACGAGTATTTTTCGATAGCATAGGGTTGATTCACAAAATCTGAACTTTGACAAGAATAGATCTCTATCAATTCATACGAATTACAATTTTGATAAGAATCGATATCTTTCGGCCACATTACCTTGAATTATTCAACACAGCACCTATCAACGTCTCGACTTATTTATCATAGCTTTTTTGCTCTTATGTAGCAGTGAAGTTTTCCAAATGAGAAAAATAATTTGATATAATTTATGAATCATATCATGAAATTATTTTAGACAGATGGTAAGATATTTTACCGACCGGTTGAAAGAAATAGCAGAGGAGGACTCGAGATTGTTTGTAATAGATGATCTGCTTCTGAGAAGCGTTGGCATCACCCTTCCTGGTCTCGATCTGATCTGGACGCTGGGGCAGATCAAGAAGTATGCTGAGAGGGAGTTTTATAATCCAGAGAAGATCAAGAATAAAATCAAAGAGACGCGGCTTCTTTATGAATTTGGTGAGATAGACCATGATACATATGAGCGGAGGATAGAGCATTTGATGCAGAAGCTCAAGATAGCAGAAGAGCTTGCAAGATAGAAGAGCTCGAATGAATTCCAACTAATTGTTAAGACTTCCTCGGAGGAAATATATGAATGGTAGTGCTTGAGAAGGATACAGATCGTGGGCTTGCTGCAGCTATCGATAGAATACTCGATAAGGGCTTAGTGATCAATGCGGATATAACGGTTTCTATAGCGGGGGTCGAGCTGCTTGGCATTAAAATCAGAGCTGCTCTCGCATCATTTGAGACTGCTGCTAAATACGGCCTCGAGTTCCCCTCTGGAATCAATTACGATGCGCGTGGCTGGAAAGAGTTGGATAAGGAGGAGTGCCCACAATGCGGCAAGAAGATGCCACGAGAATTGCTTATGCATGAAGGCTGTCCGTGGTGTGGCTGGATCAGCGCTTTTGCTAGGGAGAAGATACTGAATACAGCATTTATTCTGAAAGATGATTATGGAACCTGAAAGAAACACAAATGCTGGACTTGTTGATCTCCTAGACAGGATACTGAACAAGGGTATCGTGCTCTATGCAGATGTGCTGATCTCAGTCGCTGGGGTACCTCTGTTAGGCATCAATCTTCGGGCAATGCTTGCTGGAATGGATACCATGCTGAACTATGGCTTATGGGAGGACTGGGATGCAGCACAGAGGGCAGTGGCAAATGAAGAGCAAAAGAGAATGCAAGTTGGTTTATTGGTGGAAAAACATTAAAATTATTTATATGAACATGTTTATAATTGCTATGAGCTATCTGACATTTCATCAAGTATATCGACCGATGAGAGCGCGTGTGCAGAATCGCCTCTACTTTATGCCCAAAATGAAAAATATCTCCAAACTCATTGTGAAAAGTGGAAATATAGCCATTATATCGAAGTATTCAGGTGCGGGATATGGTGCTTAACATAGATGAAGATAACTTGAAGCATGGAGTTCTTGGTCTCGTTATAGCGCTAGTAGAGGTTATACGAGATGCCCTTCGAATACAGGCATTCAAGCGTATGGAGTCAGGACTTCTGAGCGATGAGGAGATAAACAGACTAGGTGAGGCCCTCATGGAGCTTGATATTGCTATCGACGAAATAAAAAAAGAGCAAGGGCTCGCGGAATCTGTAAAGGCGGTTCGGGATGGATTAGATGAGATCGTAAATGATCTTCTCGATAAGATGATAAATCCGGAGAGATGGAATGAGGAGGCAAAAGAAAGAAGATGAATGAAAATGATGAGCTTAAAAAGATAATTAGGGATATGGTTGATGCTGAGATAAATGCGATAGATAAGGAAATAAATGATATAGTAGCAGAGGCAGTACGCTCTAAAATCATACCGGCACTTAGAGCGGCAATAAGAAAATCAATAGCGCGAGAATTGAGCGCAACTATCTCTGAACTGCATGGCAAGCAGCTGAATCGTACAGTTTTTAATATACGCGATGAAAAGCTATCTGCAAACTCATCTTCTATTGAATCGGATGTTCATAGCGTAGCTGAAGCAAAGTTCGGCGAGCCAAGCTGCGATCATGGACTGTACCTTTATGGGTTAGCACCTACGGATGTATCTATATCTTTAGGCAATGTGGGAATCGACGGCTGTGAAGTATATACCATCCCGCATGAAGGAATCTCTGCAATAGTCCATAAATGCCCCTTAGAGCCTTACAAGAGTGATGACGACGAAACTGTGAAGAGGTGGATAAAAACACATCAAACTGTTCTGGATCTCGCAAGCGATAGATTTGGTACGGTAATGCCCTTCGGCTTCGATACGATAATTTCGCCAAAGGATAATTTAAGCGCAGAAGATGTCCTGAAAAAATGGATATCTGTTGAGCTTGATGAGATAAAAAGGAAACTAAAAAGGATAGAGGGCAAAAAAGAGTATGGAATCCAGGTATTTTACAATCCTGCTGCATTCGTTGATAAAATAGAGAGAGATTCAGCGGAGGTGCGTAAGATAAAGGAGGAGATAGCATCTAAACCACCAGGAATGGCTTACATGTATAGACAAAAGCTTGAGATCGCAGTTAAGAGAGAGCTGGATGCGATAATCGATGGATACTTCAAGGAGTTCTACGATAAAATCCGCAGAAATGTCGATGATATAAAGGTCGAGAAGCTGAAAAAGAGCGAAGACTCCTCTGTAATGATGATGAATCTCTCGGTGCTTGCTAGCGACGAGAAGGTTCTTGGTCAGGCACTAGATGAGATCGAAAGCGTGGAGGGGTTCTCGGTTCGTTTTACTGGTCCATGGCAACCCTACTCGTTTGTTTGAAAGGTACAACCTTCACGACTAAGAGCCCACCAGTGGGAATGAAATCGGTTCATGGTTCGGAGGCGTTTTCGTACCACGAGCCATATCATGTTCGCCTTAATTCGGAAATTAAAAATTCCAGTGTAGCCAGCAGGTTATCGATAATTCTTCGTGTAATAACGCGCCCCTCTGGAGTAAGTGCATAAAACTTTGTTCTCATATTTCCTCTGCGATACTCACTTCGTATAATGCCTTCTCGTTCCAGACAATACAATGTGGCATATATTGTGGTTTGACTTAAGAGGATATTATACTTAGCATAAAAATGCTTAATAATATCATAACCGCACAACGAATAGTTTTCTAACATTGATAAAATTAAAATATCTCTATAAGTCTTTACAAATCTCTCCAGGTTGTTTTCCAGCTTATTGATCTCTAGCTCTTCATTCAAATCCTCGTTTTTTCCAATTGAAATATTGGCTAGTGGATTATCTAGCGACATAGTATTTCAGTTACGTAACTCTATTACTGATTAATAAACAATTTCATTTTTCAAATTTTGAAGTTTGAAAACTGTTATGCTTTTTCCAAAATAATTAACATTTCCGATAATTATAGGAAAAAAAAAAAATGAAACTATTTCTTAAAAATGAAAATGTTTTTAGCCCATCACGCCATCTCAATATATCTGATGACTACGACCAAAGGGATCCTAAAGCTCGCAGTTGTTGACAGCAATTGCCTTAAGGACTCTGGGATGTGTCGGGTCGTGCTCATCCAGCACTGTTGGAAAATGTGGGAGGGCGACATTCCTCAAATCTATCATGCTCCAAGAGGTTCTCTCTGGAGAAAAATGTATTGGAGGTGAATGAGAGATGGTGACATCAACACCGGATTCGTCCAGTCTTGCCGAGGTTCTCGACAGGATACTGGACAAGGGCATAGTGGTCGATGTCTGGGCGAGGGTATCCCTCGTTGGCATCGAGATACTAACAGTCGAAGCCAGGGTAGTGGTTGCATCAGTAGACACGTTCCTGCACTACTCTGAGGAGATGGCGAAGATAGAGCAGGCAGCAATCGCTGCAGCACCAGGAGTTCCTGCCTGAACAGGAACTCCTGATTTTGGTTTTAGATAGTTGGGGGGACTTATGGAAGAGACTGTTGAAGAACTAGTAACAAAACATACCCGGCGAGAGCTTGAAGAGATGGCAGTCGCGCTTGGAATTCAGAACCTTGGCGGAACAAAGGCTCAGCTTGCTGAGAGCATAATAGAGAAGAGAAAAGCTGCACAAGAGGTTGCTAAAGAGGCGAAGCCAGTTGAGGCAGCTGTGGCCGAAGTACCAAAAGAAATGCCTGAAAAAAAAGCAGAGGTTAAAATAGAGGTGCAGGAAAAGGCTTTGTCAGAGGGCAAAGGGGTTCTGGCGAAGAGAGCTGAGATGCGCAGGAAGTCTGAGGAGCTAATAAGCGCTGGGTCTGCTATCCGGAGAGAAGGGGTGAGCAGAATGAGCAAAAGCGTGAGCGCGCTGAAAAAGGCCATAGACGAGCAGATCTCGGATAACAAGAAGGGTATGGCCAAGATTCGCACAGGCGTGCGTCAGATGAAGCTCTCTATAGGCAAGACCTCGGACGATTTCAAGAAGGCTGGAGAGCGTATCAGGGAGGAGGGACGCAGAAATCTC
>CAZMZV010000070.1:4710-6223 GCA_964570975.1 uncultured Methanotrichaceae archaeon
AGAGTTCAAAGCAGATCTCGATAAACAGATCAAGGAGAATCGCGAGGCTGTCTCCAAGATTAACAGTGGAGCTAAGGAGCTGCACGCCAGAGCGATTGGCTTCGAAGAGAAAATACGCCAATACGCTGAACAAGATTTTGGCAAATATATCAGAGATTTCTACTATGGCTAACCCCTAGTAGATATTTTTAGAGGGATTTCGATGAGGTACACTCCTGCTCATCCGAGACGTGTGAGAGGCGAGTCTGTTCATCAGACTTCGTGGGAAAAAAAGCTGCAATCAAAAGATAGCGAGGAGGACGTCGAGGTAAAAGTCCGATCTTCGAGAACAGCGCGCAATCTGGAAGTTCCAGAGGCCGTACGTAGTGAGATAGAGGCTACATACCTCACGCCTGTGGTCAATCACTTCGTGGAGACTCCTGAGGTGAAAGAGATCAAAAGCAGAATGAGACTCTGGCTAGATGCAGGATACCCTGTGCATCTCATAGGCCCTACAGGCTGTGGTAAAACGAGCCTAGCAATGCATGTAGCCAGCGAGCTAGGAAGACCGGTTGTCTGGATAAATGGGGATGAGTCCATAACGACTGCAGACCTAATTGGGGGATATTCACAGATAGAAAATGAGAGTGTTCGGGATAAATACATTCACAATGTGTTCAAAAGCAAGGATGTAATAAAGGTGGAATGGGTCGATAATCCACTCTCGCTCGCATGCAAATATGGATACACGCTGATATACAACGAGTTCTCTAGAACGAAACCGGCTGCAAATAACGTTTTGCTATCGGTTTTCGAAGAGAGTGTTCTAGAACTTCCAACTAAATTCGGTGAAGAAAGATACATAAGAGTTCATCCTGATTTCCGAGCCATTCTGACCTCCAATTCCATAGAGTATGCTGGTATACACAGACCACAGGATGCTTTGCTGGATAGAATGGTTGGCATCTATACAGATTATTACGGATACGAGACCGAGGTCAAAATAGTAGTTGAGCATACTGATCTTTCTGAGGATATGGCACGCAGAATCGTAAAGATAGTCAGATATTTGCGGGATAGACTTCCCGAAGCGCAAAAGCCCGGAACGAGAGCCTGTATAATGATCGGCAAGGGTCTGAAGATGTTGAATGGCAGATCCACAATAGGTCTCGATCAGATATGTATAGATGTTATCGCTAACAAGACCAGTTCGAGAGCTGAGATGGAGGAGAAGAGAGAACTGGTGCGCGAAGCTATAGCTATGTTTTGAAGGGATCTGGTGTGAAGAGAGTAGATGCCATCATTCAAGATGTTAAGGTCTCAAGAGTGGCAGAGATATTTAAAAGAAGACCTAGTTCCTTGAGGATAAATGAGACCGATGCATTAATAGTACGTGCGAAGACTGCAGATGGCAGGGAGGCGGCAAGGGTCTTCTATCTTTGCTTGAAAGCAGATGGCACAGTGGATTTGGAGACTATAGCTTCAGGACTGAGCAGGGCTAGACGCAACAGGCTTACATCGTTCCTGAGATACT
>CAZMZV010000071.1:0-6050 GCA_964570975.1 uncultured Methanotrichaceae archaeon
AAGTGCCAAATGTTACATTGATGATCTAAAAATTACATAATTGGTCATAGGTGTCTTAGAATGTATGGAAAAATAGTAAGGCTTGAGAGGATAATGAACCGCGCTACAGGGCGATCAGTAATAGTTCCGATGGACCATGGTGTCACATTGGGTCCGATAAATGGTATAAAATCGTTGAAGATGACTGTTGATGCAATAGCATCTGCGGGGGCTGATGCTGCTGTAGTTCACAAAGGGGCTGCGATATTCGGACATCGAGGATACGGGCGCGATCTCGGGCTTATTTTACATCTCTCAGCATCAACATCTCTTGGCCCCGACCCGAATAACAAGGTGCTAGTCGCCACCGTTGAGGAGGCGATAAAGCTGGGGGCGGATGGAGTGAGCATTCAGGTAAATATAGGAGCGGAGAATGAATCACAGATGCTCTCCATCCTGGGAGATGTGTCCAGAAGCTGCCAGGAATGGGGGATGCCGCTGATGGCGATGATGTATCCACGAGGTCGTAAGATCACAAATGAGTATTCAGAGGAGTTTGTAGCACACGCAGCCAGAGTCGGCGCGGAACTTGGCGCTGATATAGTGAAGACATCGTACACAGGAGATCCCGACAGCTTCTCCAGGGTGATTGAGGGCTGCCCTGTGCCGGTAGTCGTGGCAGGCGGTCCAAGGATTGCCTCAGAGCTGGACCTGCTGAGAATGGTAAGAGATGCGATCGATGCGGGTGCAAGAGGCGTTGCAATCGGCAGAAACATCTTCCAGCATGAGAATCCATCGATGATAACAAGAAGAATATCTGCCATAGTACATCGGGGCTTTACGCCGGAAGAGGCCATGGGCATCATGGCTCATCAAGGAGAATGAATATTTGGAGAGCACTGATGCTATGTGGTGTCGGGCAGCCGTATAACTGAAACCATTTGCGTATGGACCGCGCAGAATTCGTCGCGTATCGCGCCTGAGGTGGCTAAGAAGTCTCTCGCTGAATCAATATCACAACAGGTATCGTTCATCGGCTAATTCAACCGAACTCGGTCGATGTCCAGTGGTTTATAACTAAATTTCCAGAAGAGATCGATTTGTACTGGATTGGTATCAAAATGCCTCTGAACCATTTTTATCCACATGGTTGACCTTCGGTCATGAGCGTTTTTCGTGAAACACAAAATCTCTATATTCCTTCGGGCATACCTGGTAGTATGAGAGCTCTGATCGTGTTATTTATCGCCCTCGTAGCGACTGCATCCTCCGCAGACGTAATCAAGATTGGTCTGCCCCCTAAGGAGATAGCTATCATAGGCTCGCCGGTGAAGAACGTAACGCATCTATCCTGGACATTATCTGGGAGCATCAGTGAATATCGAACAAGCTACAGTGAATGGCTGCCACCGCTATCCGATTACAGCTACACGCCCGAAATCTATGAGTTTCTG
Source organism: uncultured Methanotrichaceae archaeon (assembly GCA_964570975.1). Lineage (GTDB taxonomy): Archaea > Halobacteriota > Methanosarcinia > Methanotrichales > Methanotrichaceae > Methanothrix_B. The sequence goes on from CAZMZV010000071.1 coordinate 1,434, forward strand.
CTACCCACCTGGACGTCCCCTGGATTTGGTATCAACACTCATATAAAGCCGATATACGATTTCATTCAGCAGGGCTGGAAGCCACCTGCGATCAATTACACCGAGCACACGCCCGCCTTCGCAGAGTTCATGAGCGAGAGCTGGCGTCCATCCATGCCGAGTGGAGAACCCTACACGGGAGAGGGTACCGGACTGGCAGGCTTTTTGAGGTGATATGGAAAGCATACAGCGCTGGTGGTATTCAGCTGTGATATATAAAAACGCTCATGCCGAAGTCGCCGCTGGTAATGAAAATTGGCTCGGATGCATTTTATTTCTAATTCCACACATGTCGCTCTTAACCTATGACACATGAAGACCGAAACATGTTGATCTCACAGACTCCCGCTTTGTGGTCCTTCTGCCGGCATCTCAGTGAGTTTTATAATCCATTAAATCTAGTTGAGAGATCATGAGAAAATTCAAGAAAAGAGATAGGAACATCCTCCTCCTGCTGCTGGCTGTAATAATTGTAATGATTCTTTGGGGGCCGGTGATGCTGCTGGCTAGACTCGCGATATTCGTGATAGCAGTTTACATCGTATACCAGCTGCTTAGGGCGAATATCTAGCCATACACCCGTCTTCAGAGAACCGCACGCCTCTAGGCACCGCTTCGGAGAACGCTGAGGGAGTACATCTAGCCGCGCACGGTCTTCAGGATGTAGATATCACGACGCTCCTCATCCTATCGAGCGCGATCTGGAGATTTCCATCAGAGGTTGCATACGATATCCTTATGTATGGTCTGCCGTTGGCTCCGAATGCAGACCCTGGCACTGTTATGACTCCTGCAGCGCTCAACTTGGCCGCGAAACCATCTCCATCTCCGACTCTCGGGAAGAGGTAGAAGGCCCCCTTCGGAACGACAAGATCTATGCCTAGATCCTTCAGGCCCGCTACCATCATATCCCTCCTTCTCCGGAATGTTTCCCTCATCTCCCTGACACAATCCTGCGGTCCTGTCAGAGCTGCAAGAGCAGCAGCCTGTGATATAGATGATGCGCATGCCTGTATGTACTGATGTATCTTGAGCATGGCATCTATCGCAGGCAAAGGCGCGGCCAAATATCCCAGCCTCCAGCCGGTCATGGCATAAGTCTTTGAGACCGCGTTGATCGTGATCACATTCTCGCTGTACCTGCCAGGGCTGATATGCTCCCCCTCGTAGATGAAGTGCTCATAGACCTCGTCTGATATGAGAAAGATATCCTTATCCTCGGCTAACTCAGCCAGTCCTTTGATCTCTCTGTTTGATTGCACGGCACCAGTGGGATTAGAAGGAGAGTTCAGTATGATGGCGCTGGTCTTTGGGGTTATGCGCTCCGCTACCTCATCGACGGAGAGCTTCAGCTCATCATCCAGTGGAACTCCGACAGCTCTCCCACCCACAGCCTGTGTGAGAGGTCGGTAGGAGACGAAACCCGGATCTGGCATCAAGACCTCATCCCCCGGAGACGTAACGGCAGCGATGGCCAAAAACAGCGCCTCGCTTGCTCCCGATGTCACCATCACCTGATCTATTGTGCAGTTTATGCCATTTTCTCGTCTGAGCTTCTCGCATATAGCGGCGCGCAGCTCCGGAACTCCAAGGTTTGGTGTGTAGCCGGTCATGCCCTGCTCGATCGCTTTAATGGCCGCATCCTTTATGTGTTGAGGCGTATCGAAATCCGGCTGCCCGATGCTCAGGTTAACCGCCCCCGGCCCCGCGCCATCGAAGCATTTTCTGATGCCAGAGCTCTCGATATCCATGATATGCTTTGCGAATCTCATCCCGATCACCCTTCTGTCTTGTAGTTCGATATGAATCGCGTAAAGTAATTCATTCTTTTTAGCTCCTCACAGAGAGCCCTTATGCGCACTCCGCCCCCACGCCAGCGCAGATTGATGCTGACATCCCCCCTCGAGAGAGCATCCAGGATCGAGTCGATAAAGAGATCAACCGCTTCCTCCTTCGAGAACGGCACGACGAAGATCGCCCTGTACCTGTCGTCGCTCCTCGAATAGGATGTCAGAACATATCCTTTGCCCTCGAACTTGCCGATCTCATCGAATTCGCATAGAATCACCCTCTCATGCTCCGCAGCACAGTCTATCTTCGCTATCGTCCGGATGATCCTGGCCACAAGCGAGGGGGCGGCGCTCCTTCCAAACCATATGCTGATTGAGCCCTGTGTCATGAGGAGAGAAGCGCTCAGGCCGCTGACTTCCGCCGAGATGAGATCCTGCACCCTCTGAGTCTCAGGCATATGAATGTAGGTGGATATACACACATTTAATTTTGACTTTCTAGCGAGGGAGAATTCCTATAAACCTCCTTTTTAAGATGCTCTCGTGTTGCAGCGTACTTGTATTAACAACATTTTATATCAAAAGGGTGGGTTTTAGGAATCCTCTAGCAGGCCGGTGTTGGAGTTCCATCTTGCATATACATAGGGCATCTGGCGGGCCGTGTGTCTGGAGAAGACTGTGCTTCTGGTCTAGAGCCAGATAGATGTTCTCTAGTCAGACATTGGATCACCGCTTGTATGGCTTTCGTTCTCGAATATCGACTCGAAGAGGAAGTACTTCTCTACGTATGCCTTGAGCTCCTCATCCGATATGCACGACCTTCTCTTCTCCTCATCATAGAGCTTCTTTATATCCGAATGTATGAGATTGAGCCTCCAATCGTCTTTGTTTATCGTCACATCCATATCGATGAGCTCTCTCAAGGCCTCCTCCACCTTGAGCTTCAGTACCTCTCTGCCAGATGTCGGCCCTATCATGAGTCTTCTTGTAGCGCCAACGATCTCAGGCGGATACGGTTCGTATGTGAACGGATTTTTGATCACGCCAGCTGTGTGGATGCCGCTCTCATGAGAGAATATGTTCCGTCCGACCACGGCCTTATTCCGCGGTACCCTTATGCCGACATGCTCCTCCATAAAGCGGGCGAATTCTGCGAGGCAGGTCAGATCGTATTTTTCGAACCCCTCCACCCTGGTTTTGAGGAAGAGCAGGACCTTCTCGAGCTCCGCATTGCCAGCCCTCTCTCCTATACCCAAGAACGTAAGGTTCGACCAGTTGGCGCCATACCAGTACCCTACAAGCGAATTGGCGGTACCAAGACCGTAGTCGTCGTGGATATGCGTCTCGATGTTTTTCACACCTATCTCTCGCAGCCTCTTTATCATATTGGGTAGCGAGTAGGGATCGAGCGGCCCCTCGAACGGCAAGCCGTAGCCGAGCGTGTCGCAGATGCGTATGATGCAATCCTTATCGATATCTATGATCTCTTTTACGAGCGGATAGACGAAACCCTCAAGATCGGAGCGGGTGATATCCTCGAGGTGCGCCCTCGTTCGCAGACCGTGGTCGACGGCGTACTGAAGAGCGTTGAGGTACATCTCCCTTGCGGCCTCTCTCCCGGGAAGCCCCATCTTTATCATTATATGGGGATCCGAGATCGACATTAGTATGCCAGTCTCTTTGATGCCATCCATACTCAAGACGAGGTCTATGTCGTTCTGATTTGCCCTGCTCCAGCCGGTCACCTCCGGCTTATAGCCTCTGTCAAGCATCTCCCTCGCAGCCTTCTTGTCGGCATTGCTGAACAAAAACACCTCAAGCTTCTCTATGCCTATCCTGTGTAGGTACTCGTAGATCCTCAGCCTGTCCTTCACAGATATGACAATGCCGGGCATCTGAGCACCATCTCTGAGCGTGGAATCGCTTATGAATACATCATTCCCATTCGGCAATCTTATCTTGGGCATATCCTCATAAGACATGAACCGCATAACATTCCTCCTTAGCATCAGGGCTATTATGCGAATTGCTTGCAGCTGTAGAAACACAGAACTCCAAAAATACATCTCAGCACCGATAGAGCCATGCAGATAGCAAGTTAGCCCTAGAATACAAGGGCTACAGATAATATTTATATATTTCGTGAGATAGTTTTGTATAAAAATTTGTGTTATATTATTGTTTGTTTGAGGATTCCTATAAACATCCTTTTTAAGACGCGCGTGTTGAGCATACTTGTATTAGTAATAGTTTATATCAGAAAGGTAGGTTTATCGAAATCCTCCAAAATTGAAGGCATGATCTAGGCCTCCGATTCCTGGTTAGGACGTGTCCGAATAAGGATTAATTGTTTCCGACATGCAGAAGCCTACATTTCGCAATAAAGGGTAAAAGAGCCAATAATTTTTGCGCTATCGATTTATGTGTATAAATTTTTGTAATTGAAACAATAACTTATTTTTTAATTTACAAAATTTTCTAATATGCTGAAAAGCTGAATAATCTTAACATGACTTTATGGCAGAAAGTTGTAGCAACCTGCTCGAACAAAATAATAAATTAACTTATGAATAATATGAGATTATAACTAATTGGTTAAATCGCTATGCATAAAAATATTCAACTTTTGTTCCTTGCTGCGAAATGTGGGCAGAAGCGGTAAAGGTCCAAATTCTGGCCTCAGCTCTTAACCGGACAGGTTCATAAAGGGCATAAAAATCTGATAAGCAAGATAATCTGATGAGCAAGATCACAGCGATATAGCAGAGTCTGGCATGGAATGAAGGTT
>CAZMZV010000072.1:0-5829 GCA_964570975.1 uncultured Methanotrichaceae archaeon
AAAATTTAATAAGAATCGATATCCTGCGACCGTAGTGCCTCGAATTATTCCACACATTGTCAAATTCTACAACTATACATATGATTGATGTTGCCGTATATATCGATACGTATGGTGACCCCGTCCAAATAAGGATTAAGTGTTTCTGACATGCGGAAGCGGTAAAGATCCAAATTTCTGGCCTCAGCGCTTAGCCGGACGGGTCACCCATGGGAATAAAAAATGGTTTATGGTCGGGAGGCATTTTCGTACCCAAAAGCATCTCATGATCTGATGTCTGCGGTTTTCACTAACTCAGCTATACGACACGCGAACCGTAAAGATGAGATAGTTTAGGAGGATAAGCACAGCTTGCATTTGAGGATCCGCACGATTTCCAGTGGAAATAAGGGGGTCTGGGTGTTCTTGTTGAGATCATGTATTCTCGTATGCTTTGTATCGCTTCTGGTTCTTCTTCATGGCTGTATAGAGAATAAAGCAACTGAGCAAAAGAGCTCGTCAGGGACGTTCGCGGATAAAAGGCTTGAACTTGAGTTTGAGTCTGAGGTTAGCAGTTCTCTCTTTCGCGTCTGGGGAAGGTTTGATTTGGATTCCAATCTCTCTGAGCCGTATCTTCTCCTCGAGGCAGCTTTGATGAAGGACAGCCGAGAGGTTTTGAGAGCAAAGTATCTCATGATCGATGTGCCTCCAGGTCAAAACACCTTTGAGTTCTCTAAGGTCGCGAGACTTTATCCTGGAAGAGGCTATATATGTCGCCTTGAGGTTTCAGATTCATGTGGCGTTATTTTCAGTGAAGAACGAGCGTCTAAGTTTTCAGAAAGCGCCATAGAACAATCGATCTATCCTTCCTCGATCTCAATCGGAGAATCTATTGGCGTATCTGAGAAAAGCAAGGGGTCGGAGGAAGAGAAAGGAACTCGGTCTGAGAATAAGGATTCGAATGAGAGCTCGATCGATGAAGAGGATAGCTCGAATGCAACGAATGCGGGGAAGGCATCTCAAAATGAGCAGGAAGTTAGGTATATCGGAAGCACAACCTCCAAGAAATACCATCTACCTGAATGCCGTTACGCTAAGAAGATAAAACCTGAACATATGATAAGTTTCTCCAGCAGGGAAGAGGCAGAGTCACGGGGTTATGAGCCATGCAAGGTGTGCAATCCATGAGTTGCGGGATGGTCTCAGTTGAATTGCATAAGAAACAAGGTGGATATTCATTGGCGGGTTCTTAAGCAGGGCTCTCCGAGTACGCATAAAGCAGCTTCGGGATCAGTAGCCATACATTATGTCCTCTATTTTATAGAGATGGAGGAGTATGGGCGCAAAGACTCCGGTCTTCAGGCCGGTGATGAGGTCACGTTCATCTTCCCGTCAATGGTTTTTCTCCAGAGGGTTTCATTTGGCTATCCTCTCAACTGGGAGGGGACCTGTTCGAATAAGGATTAAGCGTTTCTGACATGCAGAAGCGGTAAAGGTCCGAATTTCTGGCCTCAGCGCTTATCCGGACACGTCCCCCTGCCAAAACGAAAATGATGCCAAACATAGTGCATCTCGAAACGCAGCAGGTACTGGATCCTGTGATCGTCTGCCAAAACGAAACTGATGTCAAACAGCGTGCATCAGATGCTGCGAATCCTGCTTATGCGAGAAGGCTTGTGTGGTATGATTGCGCCTCAGCACTCATAGGGCTCATCATGGTTCAGAGACGGTTTTTCATCATCGGCGCTTCTGGCGAGATCTCTGATCGTACTTGTTCTTTAACTTGATCTTCTTAAGTGACCTCTTCCCCACAGCAAGCTGTGGGGCATTCTGCATTCCGACTCTTTCGGAGCCCTTCGACGAAGGAAGTCGAAGGCTTCACGGATCCGGTCATCCGGTATCTCCCCGGCTATGCCCCCAGTCCGAGGGTGTGTTCCTTCAGCGTTACGATCTCGATCGAGTCTTAATCGACAGTGTGGGCATCCATGTACTCGATCCTTCAACGTTTTTGGCATAGCTGGCGGGATCGCTTCATCCTATCCCAACCGCAGGCGAGCTTGGGGGTATTCTAATTAAATAGCACCACGCCGGACCTGTCCGAATAAGGATTAAGATTTTCTGAGATGCAGAAGAGGAGAATGTCAAAATTTCTGGCCTCAGCGCTTATCCGGGCACGTCCACCACGCCGATGCTAAAAGTTATGAACCTGTAATGCGAAGTGCAGTAGGTCTGTGTGAGAAATATGGTGCTAGATAACCTAGGCGGATCGCTTCGTGGCGCACTGAAGAAGATCGCTTCAGCCACACGTGTTGATAAAGCTCTCGTGGATGATGCGGTGCGCGATATTCAGCGCGCCCTGCTTCAGGCGGACGTTAATGTGAAGCTTGTGATGAACCTCTCGAACAGGATCAGAGAGCGCGCGTTGAACGAGAAGCCACCTTCGGGGATGAATCCGAGAGAGCACGTTATAAACATCGTCTACCAGGAGCTTATAAACCTGATCGGCAGGGGCACCGACATCCCACTGAAGAAACAGACGATAATGCTCGTCGGCCTCCAGGGAAGCGGAAAGACGACCACGGCTGCAAAGCTTGCGACATACTTCCAGAGGAAGGGCCTCAGGACCGCTGTCATATGCGCGGATACATTTCGGGCAGGAGCATATGATCAGCTGAAGGCCCTCTGCGAGCGGCAGGGGATTTTCTTCTACGGGGAGAAGGGCAATAAGAACGCGCCTGAGGTCGCGAGAAACGGGCTTGAGGCGACGAAGAGGTATGATGTGCGCATCGTCGATACGGCTGGAAGGCACGCGCTAGAGAGCGATCTGATTCAAGAGATGAAGGATATCCATGCGGTAGTAAATGCGGATCACAAGCTGCTCGTCATGGACGCCGCGATCGGCCAGCAGGCTAGTGAGCAGGCGAGGGCCTTCAACGAGGCAGTGGGCATCACAGGAGTCATAATAACAAAGCTGGATGGCACAGCTAAGGGTGGGGGTGCGCTCAGCGCGGTCGCCGAGACGAAGACGTCTGTCGCTTTTATCGGAGTCGGTGAAACCGCGAATGATCTGGAGAAGTTCGAGGCTGACAGGTTCATATCGCGCCTTCTGGGGATGGGCGACATAAAGGGATTGATCGAGAAGGCCCAGGAGGTACAGCTCGAGAGCGACGTGGATATAGATGCCATGATGAAGGGCAAATTCACTCTGAAGGATATGTACAGACAGCTTGAGGCCATGAACAAGATGGGGCCACTCAAGCAGATAATGCAGATGCTCCCCATCGGTGGAATAGGGCTTGAGCTTTCGGACAAGGAGTATCAGGTCACAAAGGAGCGGCTTGATACTTACAGATACATCATGGACTCTATGACGGAGGAAGAGCTCGAGGATCCGAAGATAATAAACGCAAATAGAATAAAAAGAATCGCTCGCGGAAGCGGCACAAGGCCAGAGATCGTCAAGGAATTGTTGAAATCGCACGCCGCCATGCAGAAGGCGCTAAAGGGAATGAGAGGGGGCATGGGGCGAATGAATATGAAAAAGCTAATGAAACGCCTAGGGCAGCCGAAGGGCTAGGCCTTGGATTCCTCGTAGACTATCCATACTATCACTATACCGATGAGAATCAGGAGAGGACCGAGAGAGCCTTTTATCATGCTCATAGTGTAAGGCCACCAGTTGAGCCCGTACATCCAGATATTCTGTCCAACCCATCTCGGATCCGCCATGGTCCATACACCCAAGGCGATCACAAGAATGCCGAGGATCACCTTCAAACCGTCTCCAAAACTCAAGCCAATCCCTCCTAAGGCGGAATTACTGTGAACTCACGATTTTAAGCATCTTACGGCAGTATGCATACATCTCCGCGTTATAGACGATATAATATGCAGATGCCTATAGATTTATCGCTCTGGCACTCTGGAGCAAAGGAGCGGAAGTTCTCTATGCAAGGTAGCTTGTCTGGTGTGGCTTCCTTGCCGGCTGAATACAGGAGTTTGCGGCCTCTTGTTCTCATCAAACCTCACGTCTCATTCTCGTGAGGCTTGATCTGGGCGCCCCTTCTCCTGATCTGATTAAGCCTCTCTTTAAGAGTGCTATCCAGCGATGGAATCAGAGAGCCGGAGTAGAAATCCACCCGCGCGGCTATCGCGATCTTCGAGGCGAGCGCTCTTGCCACCTTTCCCCTCACCTTTTTCGGCGACGAGTGGATGAGGGGGTGTCTGAATATTATGCCGTGCTTCGGCGACGGCGCCCTTCCTTTGAGATGTTTGAACAGTGCCCTTTCAGCGCCGATGACCTGTATCGTCGATGCTGGAAGCCTGGCCAAACGCTCGAGTCCACCTGCTCTTGATATCAGTCTCGCCGCCAGTATCGGGCCCAGTATGGATGAAAGGTTCGGCGCTACCTCTGATGCCTTAGATTCAAGAAGAGCTTCCATCTTCTTCCTGGCATCGATGAGATCCATAAAAGATCTCGCCATTATGCAGATTCCATCTCTATCGAGCAGAGCAGTGGCGAGCTCCTCACCTCTGGATCTCATTCCATAAAGAAGCGACCACTCATATAATCTCTCCTCGATCTGGTTGATGGCAACATTCAGATCGTCAAGCGCCTCAACCAGCTGCAGGAGATCCGATTCAGGATCGCGGAGGTTCTCAAGCTGGCGTTTAACAAGCTCGATAGCCACATCCCTTAGCCGCTGATCGTATTCTCTATCATCGCGAAACAACCCCAGCTCTTTAGCTATACCTCTGATATCGATCTGAGGCTCTGCCGGTGGCCTTTCTGGAGAGATGAGGCGCTCTATGCTCTCCTCCTTGCTGTAAGACCTGCGCTCGGCGGTGTTCCCATACCATAGATCCATGGCTGTTCAAACGCTCCGGAGGATCTCCGCTGTCTCTTTCATATCGTTCCTCAACGAGGCGAGCTGCACAGCCGACTCCTGGAAGCCCTCAAGCGCGTTGAAGAACCTGTCAACGGGATCACCTTTGTATGTAGGAACCAGGAAGATATGCGTGTGCGGTATTCTCCTGCCTCTTGCATACATAGCCACGAAGTCGGGGCTGAAAGCCCTCTTGATTCTATCCGCAACAGATCTGGCAAGACCGAATAGACTTGTGACCTCGTCATATTCGAGGTCGTGCCACCATGGAACATGCCTCTTTGGAATCACAAGACAATGGCCTCTGGCAAGCGGATTTATGTCGAGTATGGCCAGCGAGAGGTCGTCTTTCTCTATGATGTAAGCATCCTCTTCTCCTCTTGCAATCCTACAAAAGACGCAGCTTTCGTTCATTATTCCGTGATATCTACGAGAAGGAGATATAAAAATCTTTTAACTCGCATGAGGGACCTGTCCTAATAAGGATTAAGTGTTTCTGGCATGCAGAAGCGGTACATGTCCGAATTTCTGGCCTCAGCGTTTAGCCGGACAGGTTCCGCATGAGTGTACAAGAGCGAAGGCTCAATATGTTAAAGCGCAAATTAGAATTTACGGTCGTGTACTCGCTCTACTGAAAATTGTCACTAGAATCGAATGCAAGGGATTTATTTCCTGCCAAAGAGCTATCAGTTCACCGGTTAGCGCTATTCAGTAATCTGAGTATGCCACCGAATTTACCTCATAAACGCGTATAAATACCCTCTGCCGGCCGGTCTGAGAGAGGTCGCCCGTATATGGTTGCGCTCTGGAGAATTCTGTGAGGGCTCGGCTCAGCGGAACCGCTCCTCGAATGGCATGGATCTCAAATAGAACTGCCTTGCGTGAACGAGCAGGTCGAGGAGGTATGAGTAGTTCTCGGCGACCACTGAGACGCGATCCTCGCCTATCGACCACTCGACCCCTG
>CAZMZV010000073.1:0-5735 GCA_964570975.1 uncultured Methanotrichaceae archaeon
CAAGTGCTATGCACTTTAGGCTATAAAGAGGTGAGTTCATTGCCTCCGGTCAACAAGGCGATCGTGTTCCTGGGGCCCGAGGACTACTACGGACCGTGTGGCTGCGGGATGGACGTTGCCATTCTGCCTGTGCTTGTGCCGAAGGACTGGTATCTTGAAGAGTGCCCGCCAGAGGTTGCAAACGACTTCTTCTGCATGGGCGAGGACTTCAGAAGGATATGCGGCTTCAGCTGCAACAACGTCTTTGAGTATGAGCTCAACGGCGTTGAGTACTTCGCGAACTTCTCATGCTGCAGGGAGTGCGCCGAGCGGGCTGTCAATCAAGGATACGCTGTCTGGGCCGAGAGGGACTATCCCATGTCTTTGAGGTGAGATGATTGTTATGCAGGGTTTACACAACGCCGGAGTGTCCGAGATGTGAGCAGCTAAAGTCATTCCTGAAGAGCAGAGGCGTGAGCTTCGAGGTAATGGATATGACGACTGCGGAAGCACTCACAGAGCTCAGAGTTAATGGGATCTTCACTTTGGCGGCGCCAGTGCTCCAGATAGATGATAGGTTCTACACCACCAACGATCTCTTCGATGGGGATCGCCTTAAGGATCTCGATATCTTCGCATAAGTATCGAGCGGCTCAGATAACAAACGGCCTTAATGCTTGTATCCGGTGCTAAGATGGACACGTCCTTCAGAACTCCATGCCTCTGACCCTGTTGATATCGAAGACTGCCGTCTTTGCAACATGCATAACCGCAAAGGTGCCAGCCTGAATCGGATCTGTGACTACAAGATCCGCCTGTTTGGGGACCGTACCTGCCATCTTTAGGGCTATAACAGGTATCCCCTCCTTCTGGAGATTCGCAACCTCCTCAGTTATTCGCCCGCCCATCAAAGCCCCCGCGAGTATCAATATCGACGCCCTGTGGAGTCTGCTCACGGCGCTGACAGCATCTGCTATTGCATCCTCTCCAACAAGCGGAATCGTATCGACGCTTATGCGCTCCCCTCTCAGATTATGCCTATCGGCCTCGCTGACAGCACCCACCGCAACCTGCGCAACCTGTGCCCCACCTCCTATTATGATAACTCTGGAGCCATAGATCTTCTCGAAGGAGGGGTGCACAGAGACATCGTATACGAGAGGCATCGATCTGAGCGCCTCAACAACCCCCTCAACGCCGCCACGCACATCCCCCTCGATCTCCATATAAACTGTGCCCTTCCCTTTGTTCACGCCTCTGTCCAGGACGAACTGCTGTGTATACACTATATTCCCGCCATGCTCGGCAACCACGCCCGCTATATCGCGCAGCATGCCGGGTTTATCCTCGCAGATTATGTTTATCGCGAAGCTCATCTAAGACCCCTCTAACCCCCAGATCTCTCGCAAACTTTAATATAACGCGGGTCAAGTCCAGGCCGATGGAATTCTGCCCTAAGTGCAAAAGCATGATGATCCCCAAAGAAGGGATGATGGTCTGCAGAAAATGCGGCCATAAGATTCCGAAGAGCAACAATCCGCTGGTCTCCGTGACCAACAAGCTCGAAAGGGTTGTGCCAGTGCTCGAGCAGGAGTCAGCCGGCCTGCCGACAACGAAAGCGAAATGCCCCGAGTGTGGGAACGATACCGCCTACTGGTGGTTGAGGCAGCTCAGAGCTGCAGATGAGTCTGAGGTTCGCTTCTTCAGATGCACAAAATGCGGAAATACGTGGAGAGAGTACGACTGAATGATGGATCACATGGAAAACTATATTAAATACTAGATACTTTCTTTTCTGGAGGCGCTAGGATGTTGAAGGCGGTCATTGACGCAGAAACCCTGCGTGATGCGATCGAGGCGGTATCCTCCTTGGTCGACGAGGTTAAGTTCACGATATCTGAGAGAGGTCTTGAGCTCAAAGCGGTTGATCCGGCTAATGTCGCAATGGTCTCACTTCGGATCGATGCATCTGCCTTTGAGTTCTACCAAGCGACTCCAGGCGAGATTGGCGTGGATCTCGTGCGCCTGAGCGATCTTCTGAGCATGGCGGATCGTGGAGAGCGTGTTAGGCTTGAGCTCGACGAGGAGAGAAGAAAGCTCAAAATAGGTGTCGGTGCACTATCATATACCCTGAGCCTCATAGACCCAAGTGCTATACGCAAGGAGCCGCGGATACCGGAGCTTGAGCTGCCTGCGCATGTTACGCTGCCGGGAGCCGAGTTTCGGAGGGCCATCAAGGCTGCTGAGAAGGTCAGCGACCACGTCGTCTTGGGCGTGAAGGACGATGTATTTTACATGGAAGCAAAGGGCGATATAGACGCGCTCAAGCTCACAATGCCGAGCTCCGAGCTGCTGGACATGAAGCCTGGCGAGGCACGGTCTCTCTTCTCCATAGATTATCTGTCTGATATGAGCAAGTCGATCGGAAAGGCAGCTGAGGTTAAACTTGAGATAGGAATCGACTATCCTCTGCGTGTGAGCTTCAACCTGAACAACGTTTATGTGAGCTATCTCCTAGCGCCCAGAATTGAGCAGGAATGAGGACTTTCTGGTATCCATTCACCCGTGCTGCTGCAAAGGATATCGAGAAGATCGATGCTCCTCTGGATGTCGTGCTTAGAAGCCGTGCGTTCCAGCCGGTCAGGCGTAGAGCACTCGAGCGTTTATCGGGCGCGCTGCGCGGAGAGATACCTGAGATGGAGACGTTCGATTTGATAAAAGAGAATGTCGAGCTCCTCTCTTACCCCCTTGCAAGGGTCATGGTGTCCTGTATAGGTGATGATTACCTCTTGAGGCGTTATGTTCTCGCCGAGGCGAAGCTGGCGCACCGCAGATTGAGGGAATGCGAGACGGAAGAGGTGCTGGAGGTCGCCAGGGACCTGGAGATGGATGTAGAGCAGGAAGGCGATCTCTTCAGGATATCCTTTGTGGATTTCATAATATCTGCATCGAGATTTAAAAGCCAGAAGTGGAAGCTGGTCAACAGGCCGCTCGATCACGGCCGCCTCAAGATTACACTCGAAGAGCTGCTGCGCCTGCTTGAGGAGAGGATAAAAGACAGGATAATGGAGGGGCTTCCGCTGAATCCAGGGGGCTTGTGTGAAGAGCTGGCCGAATATCTGAGATCCATAAAGACAGAGCTGGAATCCACGAAGCAGGCTAGCGTGGTTATAGGAGAGTTCAGCAGAGAAGCGCTTCCGCCGTGCATCAGAGCTCTTCTTAATCAGCTCGCTGCCGGCGAGAACCTCGCCCACACCGCTAGGTTCGCGCTCACAAGCTTCCTGCTGAATATAAACATGTCTGTTGAGGAGATAATGAAAATATTCAACAACAGCCCCGACTTCGATGAGGAGATGACCAGATACCAGATCGAGCATATCGCGGGCTCAACTGGGACGAGATATGCTCCGCCATCGTGCTCCACAATGATCACCTATGGTAACTGCCCTGGAGGGGATGAGCTTTGCAGGCGTATCAGGCATCCTATGAGCTACTACCGGCTGCGCCTGGGAAAATGAAGATTGGTAAATCCTTTAAGCGATATCGATCAAACTGTCGGACCTGTCCGGATAAGCTATGCGGGCAGAAATCTGGTCATTTACCGCTTCTGCATATCAGAAACACTTCAATCCTTATCCGGGCACGTCCAACCTGCCTAACAGATGGTGTGCCGAGGGAAAAACTCATGTCTCAAGATAACCCGTGGGAATGGTTCGGAGGCATTTTCATTCCATAAGAACCGTGAAAATGCGCTGGAGAAATTCAGCTGGCTTCCATTTAAAATGTAATCGGAAAAGAAGTCGCACTCAAACCACATTAAATCCCTATCTCAACGATAGAGATTCCTCTTAGCATTCGGAAAGGTGTTGCATTTGGATCAGGAGAAGAGATATCTTGTGGCTCTGCCATTCAAGAAGCGCGGGAAGAACAGTCTGAAGATAAGCGACTTCATATTCGCCCTCTCTCTGGATATGAAGTGGGGACCGCCAGAGAAGGTGAGAGTGCTCCTCATGGAGGCTGAAAAAGAGGGTCTTGTGCGGATAGATGGTGATTCTGTGCATTCCCTGAGCAGGGATGATATCGAGATACCTGTGGGGTTCAAGCCAGCCTCGACGGAGAGCATATTCGAGAGGGCTGTACGCTTGATATCATCCAAGACGGGAATGAGCAGAAAGGAGATCATCGCGATGATAAACGAGAGACAGGACTCGCTGCAGCGGCTTGTGGAGCTGGACGCTGTGGCGCTCCTGGTCGCGAGGGAGTTGGACATCGATGTCTCTGATATGGCCAAAGAGGCGTACCAGCTCCTCATTCTGGGCTCTAAGTGATACACATACCGCAGCTCGCTTTTGGCCTGGTGTGAAAGACCAGTTGCAAGGAGGCGAAGCGATCTACCGTCTTCAGGATCGAGATGAACTCGATCACGGAGCGAGCCGCCCGGAGCGCGAGTGAGCAGGGACATACCCAACCTTCAGCCTGGAGAGATCATGCATATGTATGACATCATAGTGGTCGGCGGAGGGCCAGCTGGCGCCAGTGCCGCGCGGGCAGGCGCGAGGATGGGCATGAAGGTTCTTCTGATTGAGAAGGAGATGATGCCGCGCTATAAGCCGTGCGGAGGGGCGCTCTCTGAGAGGGGAAGATCGTATCTGGACTTCAGGCTGCCCGATGATATCGTAGATGCCGAGATCTACAAGGTGAGGATACATTTCAAGGATCGTTTTGCGGAGATCTCAAGATCTGAGAGGCTATCAACGCTCGTCACAAGAAGCGTTTTCGATGAGATGCTGGTAAGAAAAGCGCTCGATGCCGGAGCGGAGGTTCTGCTGGGAAGAAGAGCCACCGATATTTCAGAGGGGGATGGATTCGTGACCGTCATGGCAGGGGATGCATTCAGGGGACGAACGCTGATACTGGCTGAAGGTCTGCAGGGCGCTCTGAGGAAGAAGATGCACATAAAAAATGGAACGAACGGCACATGCCTCGTCACCGAGATCGAGACGGGAGAGCCCATGGATTTCATGGAGATACATTTCGGCTATGCAGATATGGGCTACGGCTG
This sequence comes from uncultured Methanotrichaceae archaeon, assembly GCA_964570975.1. Taxonomy (GTDB): domain Archaea; phylum Halobacteriota; class Methanosarcinia; order Methanotrichales; family Methanotrichaceae; genus Methanothrix_B. Next base: position 5,042 of record CAZMZV010000073.1, read on the forward strand.
GGTATTCCCACACGGAAGCTATCTCTCTGTTGGGGTTGGGGGTATCTCATCATCTCTAAGAAGTATAATGCACGATTTCATGAGATCGAAGGGTCTCGTTGCAGGAAGACTTCACGGTCATGCGATCCCGCTCTCCGGTCCTTCTGGCTATTCAGCGGGAGAGAGAGTAATGCTCTGTGGAGATTCTGCAGGCATGGTGGATCCATTCACAGGCGAGGGAATAGCTTACGCGATACGCTCAGGGCAGATCGCAGCGAGCGTAGCTGCTGAATACATCAATGGCGAAGCAGATCTCTCGGATTACGAGCGAAGATGCAAGAGGGAGTTCGGCGATGATCTCAAGGCGTCATTTCTTCTCGCCAGAATAATGCACCGCTTTCCAGATCATCTCTTCAACTTGTTCATAGAGGAGAGATCCCTTCTCGAGAGATACATGGATATACATGCAAAGGGCCTGAGCTACAGGAGTTTTATCCGCTGGATCGCCCGAGCGATTCCGCCGAAACTCATCATCTCGGCGCTCCGCAGAAGATTCTAGAGCAGGCAGAAGGCCCCTTTCGGGCGGGATGGATGTTGTAGTTTGAAACGGGGGCGAAATCACAGGACGTGTAGGAAAGCAGCTGTCTATCGCAGATTAGTCGATCTCAGGCTACCCAATAGAAGCGGTCGATTCTTTTTGATCAGCATCAAGCGC
>CAZMZV010000074.1:0-5714 GCA_964570975.1 uncultured Methanotrichaceae archaeon
ATTCGATGAGTCGAATCCATGCATAAAGAGCGGTATGCTCGGATATACAACCTCTGAGCATATCGAAACCTGGAATGAAAAGCTCCAGCAGTTAAGCCGGAGTAGTTGACGGAGCATCACTTCGCTCACAAGGACCTGTCCGAATAGGGATTAAGTGTTTCTGACATGCAGAAGAAGAGAATATAAAAATCTCTGGCCTCAGCGCTTATCCGGACAGGTCCGCTCACAATAATGTTATAAATATATGTTATTTCAATTCTGATAAGCATAAGCCTCATCGAAGTATATGGAAATGGCTTGCTCAACCTCCGGCGGGGATGTGCCTATGGATATCTTCAAAATGCCTCAGATGGCAAAGTCCGAATACGATCTTTTAGTTAGAGAGGAGTTTGTCTGTCGTATCGCATTTCAAGGAGAGCGCCATCCTTACATCGCGCCATTCCTATACGTTTTCGATGGGCGCTTCATGTATTTTCTATCAACAAAGTATGGAAGAAAAGTCCAGCACTTCCAAAGAAATTCCTATGTGACTGTGGAAATCGAGCGCTACGCTCCAGACCTATCCCAATTCAGCTTCGTCACATTGCCAGGCAGGCTTGTTGAAGTGGATGACGAACAGCAGAAGCTTGCAGTTCGGGAGATGTTCGTGAAGCTCATCAGAGAGAAGAATCTCTCACCAAATGTTCTTTCGGCGCTCGGGCACTCCCCCAACGAACCTCTGGAGGTTCTGCTGAAAGACGAAAGGAACAGCGTCTGGAAGCTCATTGGAGTCAAAGTCGATTCGATTCTTGGATTGAAAAGCACAACTACCAAAGATCGATAGCATACGATCATTTAGAGAGCGATCTCATCTGACCAGAAGCCTGTTCTTCTTGCCTCTATCTCAGATGAAATGAGCCTAAGCTCCCCAACCATTAGGCAGAGGAGAGGGAAAATGGGGGGGCATAATATCGTTTCTCCTTCAGATAGCGAAGTGCTTATTGCCCACCGAGTCTCGCCATGCTCTGACTTTATATGCCTGAAAATGAGGAGCTTGGTATTGAGATCTGCTAGCTTTTACTTGCTGCGGCGGCACAACACTATCTGGACAGCCATGACCATATCCGCTCATCGCCCGGCTCCAGCCACATCCCTTCCTCCGGATTCAGCATGGAGTAGTGGATGCTTGAGTCGTACATGATGCCGCTGTAGTAAACCGGATCGCTCTTAATTCGCCCCAGGCCAATGAAATCTCCCGTTTCTCTTATCTCAGCTGTCTCCACCGCAATATAGCCCTGCTCTCTTTTCACCACGACCCACATGTGTTCGCCCAGCGGATGATCCTCGGCCCCAACGAGCAGATAAGCATCGTATCCATTTCCCTCAAGGAACGACCAGCAGACCTGAGAGGTATTCGAGCAGTCGAATGATCCAGCTCCGTATTTTGACATGTAACCGTACTCCTTCAGGAGTTTATCCAAATCGCTATGATCGCTGAGGTTTTCCCTTTCGAGCTGAACATACCTCGATGGATCGCATCTTCTTACAGCATATCCATCCGGGATATCCAGATCCACAGAGTTCGATCTCTCAAAATCCTCGAGATCCTCATAGACTATGCCGTTGTACCAGGAGTCCTCGAAGACCAGAGCGCCGATGGCTCTTCCTGATGGGTTGAGCGATATCGCCTGCCATACACCACCATCCCTCACAGCAATCCAAATCCTTCCATGCTTCTGCACGATAACGGGCTCGTAGCCTGCATCCCTCAAGATCGAAAAAACAAGAGCAGGCCTGATGAAGATATCAGGGGCGAAAGAGACCTCGATGGCATCGTATGATGTCAGCCCCCTATCGGAAAGAGTGTGAGCGACATTGAGATGAATCTGACCGGCGGATAGATAAGATCCGCTGGAGTACTTCCAGCTCGAAAGGAGATCTCCGAGAAGAAGAGACCATGTGTCATTGCATCTCCTTCTCGGAGGCAGGATCATCGAACTGTTGCCCTCAGATATCGTCTTGATGGCATTAAGAAGAATCGATCTATTATCAGGGCATGATACTAGCGAGGCCAGGTAAAAGCGATCCGTCGCCGGCGAGTACCATACGGCAAAGCTCTTCTCAGCTTTATAGCCGTCCAGACTGTAGTTAATATCAAGACATCTAGCGGAGTTGTTTTTAAAATCGCATCCGAAAAGCCTGTAACTCTCTATTTTAAGCCCGTTGCCGCTGTAAAGCTGTATGAGGCTCTCTATAAATCTATCCAGATCGATTCCAACATCTCTTATCCATAGAATGTTCAGTCTGAAGCAGGGTTCGCTGGATGTCAGCATCCCGGAACCCTCTCCACCAGTAATCACGACGTTCCCCGGAATCTCTAGGGAAAAACCAGGCGCCTGGAATGCAGCGGTGTTCTCTATCGATAACAAAAGACATAATATTATGAGAGCCTTCGAAGATGAGAGTTCCATCATTCTATCAGCACTAGCGTTTCTTCCTGTGAAGCTCCCTCATTATCTCTCTGTGCATCGTCGCCATCATGTCTCCCTGGATTCCCATCAGGAAGAGCTGGAAGCCAACTATGATCAGTATGGCTGTCAGTATCGTCAGAGGGATGTGCTCCACCCTGCCATTCAACCAGTCCCTTACAACGTAGAGGCCCAAGAGGAAGCCGACAGCTCCAAACATCGAGCCTATAATTCCAAAGTAGAAGAGGGGGTTCTGCGTCTTGGCTAACCGGTAGATCGTAAGCACAATTCTAAGTCCATCACGAAAGGGGCTCAGCTTCGTCTTGGTTCCGCCCGCTCGCGGAAGGTAAGTTATTGGGACCTCCACTATCCGGAGGCCTTTCTTGAGGCTCTCTATCGTTATCTCTGACTCTATCTCAAAGCCCGTCATCGAGAGATCGAGGCTGTCAACCCCTGATTTTGTGAATGCTCTATATCCTGATAAGATATCTCGAAGCCTGACGCCATAGATTATGCCGAAGAGTAGGTTGATCAACCAGTTCCCGATGAGGTTCAGGCGTTTCAGGGATCCACCCCTGAGATTTCCGAACCTGTTGCCTATGACATGATCTGCTCTCCCAGCAAAAAGTGGCTCAAGCAGCCTGTCGACCTCCGAGGGAAGATATGTGCCATCGCCGTCTATCAGGACTATATACTCCTTATCGATCATCTCGAACGCTTCGAGAAGGGCCTGCCCCTTACCTGAGCCGGTCTGGATAACAACCCTCGCGCCGGTATCTCTCGCTATCTCGGCGGTGCCATCTGTGCTATGCCCGTCTATCACCAGGATATCCTCGAAACCGAGCTTCTTGAAACCCTCTACGACATCCCTGATAGAGCCAGCTTCATTGAGGGTAGGTATCAATACGCATACATCATCTCTCTTCACGTCTCGCTCCTCATGGCATTCAAAATCAGATCCTCGAACTTATCCGCTACATCTTTCACATCATCTTCGATGCTCTCAACGTAAAGCCGTATGAGCGGCTCGGTGTTCGATGGCCTTATTAGAATGCTCTGGTCCTCACGGATTATCTTTATGCCATCTCTGGTATCTGGCTCTAGATGCGCCAGCTTAGCTAGCAGCCTGTCCATAATCGCCTGTACACTTGACATATCTCCGACCCTGATGCTCCTCTGTACGTATGGATAATCAGGTATCTCATCCGCAAGAACCGATAGGCGCTCTTCAGATACGATCTCCGCGAGCATAAGGCTCATAGCGAAGGGATCATCCGAGTACTGTATCTCGGGGATGAAGAAGTGGCCGCTTCTCTCGACGCCGAGAACTGCATTTGACTCTTTGACCCTATTTGCGACGAACACATCCCCGACCCTCTCGCGAAACACCTTTATCCCGTCTTTCTCAAGCTCATTCTCCAGTATCATGGAGCAATCGAAGCCGGAGATCACCACGTCTCCCGGCTTGTAGCGCCTTCTTGCGATTATTATCGCCACCTTCTCAGGCGGAAGAACCCTTCCTCGGTCATCGATCACGATGCCACGATCCGCGTCGGGATCAAAGCCCACTCCAAAGTCGGCACCAATTTCAATGACCTTTTTTGCGGCCTCTTTGAGAGATTCCGCCGTTGGCGCAGCCCCTCTGCCCGGAAATCTTCCGTCCATCGTTGCATTCAGAAGCTCGGTCCCGATGCCGTTCCTGATATAAACTGGCGCTATTCCACATGCTGAGCCATTCCCTGTATCGAGGACTAACGTCAGTTTTCGTTTTATTTCTATCCTCTCGGCTACGAAATCGCCATACTCGGCTATGGCCTCGCTCGCATTCTCTTTCGTGAGATTTCCTCTGCCGGATCTGAACTCGCCTTTGTTATAGATATCCACAATTCCAGCCTCTCTGTAGAGCATGCCATAACCTTCACCGGTTCTGAATCGTATGCCGTTGTACTCAGGAGGGTTATGAGACGCCGATATGTATGCTGCAGCTATTCTCCTGTTCCTCATAGTGATGAAACCCAAAATGGGTATTGGTATCACGCCATAGCTATGAACATCTATGCCAGTGCTGAGAACGCCCTTTAGAAAGGCATTTTCAAGTGAAGGGCCGCTGGTGCGGGTGTCACGCCCCAAGGATATCGATCCCTCTGATATATATGTACCAAAAGCTGCTCCAACCCGCGTCGCTATCTCCTCAGTGAGCTCATCCCCATAGATGCCCCTAACATCATACGCTCTGAATATCACATGAGGCTGTGAGCAGCAAAATTAAAAATAGTTTTCGAGAGATGCGCTTCGGCAGATCAAATATCCTGAGGTCCTCATCACTCAGGCAAGACAAAATGGCATTGAGGCGATTGAGATTTAAGCAGGATGGTTCGTATAGAAGTCGTCTCAAAATTATCGATCTTTCTCCCGCCTGAGAATCCCCACCATTTGTACGAATCTGATGATGCACAACCAATCGTCCCGTGTTGTATTGATATCCTCCTAGTCCCAAGCAAAGTGGGAGCCCATCGTGGGTGCTAGGGTAGGTCGCAATGGGATCTGCAGCGCATGTTGAAGGTAATCATGAGATGAGTAGTCATCGAAATTTTGAGACAACTTCATAGAGATGGGGGAGTAGTGTTAGCAAAGACCCGGGTATTCAGGCCGGAGATGAAGCCACTGACCAGAGTAATTGACATGCTGCAGCTCCATATCTCTGAGTTATGTGGTGTTCAGGATAAACTCAGAATCACGAGTGTATCTAGCAGAAGATCATGAGCATGGATGTCGGAATTTTCTTTACCTTCTATACATCATCTATCTAAGCATGAGAAGGATTGAGATCGAGATAGCTGGATTGGGTAGGTCAGTAGCAGAGCTTGACAATCGTAACCCGCTGATAGCTGATGCTATCTGGAGCATTTTGCCCATCGAAGCTCAGGCACTGATCTGGGGTGAGGAGGTTTACTTTGATGTTCCACTCAGTTGTGAGGATGAAAACCCCTCACCGCAGGCGGTAGCTGGAGATATTTCGTACTGGTCGCCAGGTCATGCGATATGCATCTTCTTCGGGAGAACACAGCCGTACTCTCCGGTCAATCATATCGGAAGGATATCTGACGGTCTTGAGATCTTCAGAAATGTAAAAGAAGGAATGAGGATCTTATTGAAAAGAATATAAGCCGATACCATCTGCGATGCAGCCGTCTGGTACTGCAAGAATTATGATAGATGGGTGTGTAGCAGCGATCTGCATTTCCCGAGGGCTCGCGCACCTCAGTA
>CAZMZV010000075.1:0-5464 GCA_964570975.1 uncultured Methanotrichaceae archaeon
ATGTATTTTATTTTAACTTGAACAGAAGATAGTAGTAGAAAACAATGTCAAGATAGTTTATGACAAGCAACGGAGCGCGCCCATCCTACGAGTGAAGTCGCGGGGATTCGCTACCCTGCGCTCCGTTCATCTTAAAGAGATATCTCATAGGTGCTGTGTTGAATAATTCGAGGCGATGTGGTCGCTGGGTATCGATTCTTATCAAAATTTTGATTCATCTGAATTGACCCTCTGCTATCGGATTTCTGAACATTATCCAGCACGGGAATTTAGACCAAAAAGTTTAAGTAAAAACAAATTTACTTGCTAAAGTAAATTTGATATAACTAAAGTAAGTTGGGATGTAGATGAGAATCGTCTTTGTATTTCTGGCCATATTGTTTGCCATTACTACAACAGTTGCTGCGGTTACAGTCCAACTGACGGTTTTCTGTAACGGTGGAGTGGTATATGATAATGCGGTTACTTTGAATGAGCCCAATCCAACCGCATGGGACGCGATCAAAGCCAGCGGAGTGTCTTACACATATCAAGATTGGGGCTCATATGGGATATTCCTCACCAGCATTGCAGGTTGTAATGGCGATTGGGGGCCGGCTTTTTATGTCAATGGTGCAGAATCGAGTGAGGGGGTGAGCAACTATCGCTTAAACGATGGAGATAACCTTCAGTTCATTGGCCCAAACAGCGGGAGCCATCTGGCCGGCTACCTTTATCTCAAAGAAGTTCCGCCTGTTGTGGCAAAAGGAGAGAAATTCAGGATAAAAGTTATGGAGAGATCCGCCTACACATATGGCGGATACGATAGGCCCTCTGCTGGCGCCACGGTAACCATAGGAAACTTGACATTTACCACAGGGTGCGATGGATATACAGATGAAATCTCCCTGGAACTAGATGCATATTTCTGCGTAGCTGCAGAGAAGTCCGGGTTCATCCCCACGTATTACTTTTATGGGTTGCCGTATATACAATGTGGAATCGGCGGTCCTTACATATGTAGCATCACAGGCGAAGGCGTAAGGGGTATTGCAAATATAGAATATGATGAATATTCCTTGGTAAGTGGTTCGGGATTCTCGTCATGCAGAGACTATTATGCAATTCCAGCTGGGAGATATCCGCATGCTTCTAGCACACACCGGCAAAAAGGATCTGGCAAGTATAATTCTGAGAGAATCGTAAAGCAACGACCTGGCGGCTTAGATATCAACACATCAGTTGATTTGAAATATGCGCCTGTTTTGATGAAGGCTTACGCCATTAACCTAACCTACGATTCAATGCAGCAGGATCTCATGAGGCAGAAAAACTACAAGGCAGGCACCGTTTTTGAAGAGAATTATTATGATATAAAAGAACTTAAAAAAGAGAATAGATATAATAATAGCAATATAATTAACTACTCGTTGCAGTCTGATTTCTTAGGGATTGCTGAATTTCATGCGTTTACCAAGGAAGAAGGTGCATTTTTGAGCAGTAAGGCTGCTGTAAAAGAGGAGCTTTTTGACAGGTATATTGGCGATTTCCGTATCGAACAGAGAGGATCTTTCCCGATAATAAACAGGACTTCCTGGGGGAATCAGAGTGACGAAAATGAATCTTTAGAGTACGAGATCCTACCATGCTGCATGGGAGGCTTGGGAGATCTCGGCAGCGAGATGCGAATAGATATTTTCAGTTGCTCTTGTCGAAATGAGGCTTTAGTTTCAAATAGCTAAAATGGTGATTAAATGATAGATGAATTAAGGCTTGTTGGCTTGGGGCTGCTCTTCATAGTTATCACTCAGGGTCAAGGCATATCATCACACGAAACGCCGTATGATGTTGATTCAACAGTCCAATCGGCATTAGTATACCTCCTCACATGTCAGAATGACGATGGGGGTTTCGGCTCAAAACCTGGGGTTGGAAGTGATCTAAAATCGAGCGTTATAGCTGCTACTGCGATTGGAGCATTGCCTGGAGGCTCTGCAGAATTTGCACATACCAAGAGTAAGTTGTGCGAATTTCTGCTCAAAAACCGAGACGCCCTATATAATCTCTCGAATGTAGAGGCTCAAATAGGGCGTTATGTCGTGGCTATAGTCGCGATTGGTTTGAATCCCTATGATATCAATGGCACCGATTATGTTGAGATGTTAAAAGGCTATATCAAGCCAGATGGTAAAATTGGAAAGGAGAATTACATTTGGGATGACTGTTGGGTGATCTTAGGGCTAATAGCATCGAATTATTCTGGTGATCTACATAAATCGCTTGATAACCTTAAAAGCATGCAAACATCATCTGGCGGTTGGTCATGGAATGGGGGCGCGGCTGGGGAAGATCCAGATACAACAGCAATAATTCTATGTACATTGTTGGCTGCCGGAGAAGACAAAAACTCCTCAGCAGTTAAAAAAGCATTTGAGTATCTCCGTTCCGAACAAAATCCGGATGGCGGGTTCTCCACGCTGGGATCAAATGCTGCCACAGATGGCTGGGTCATCATGGCACTAAATGCCGCTTTGGAAGATCCCACGCAATGGCGTAGTGGTGACGCAGATGTTATCTCTCATATAACAAGCTTACAAAAAGAAAATGGTTCAATATGGTGGAAAAAAGACAATGAGGGGTTCTCATTCGAATGGACTGCAAACGCGATGATAGCGCTAACTGGAGGGACAATGCCTCCAGTGATCTATCAATCTTCGGAGAGATGGTAATTTTGATCCTACACAAAAGCAAAATAAAATGTATTATATTAATTACATTGATTATATTAATATCTTCTAACGCAGCTGCTGCATTCGACTGGCTGCAGTTTCGGGGAGAAACCCATAATTTCGGAATCACCTCTGAAAAAGTTCCCACAAATCCTGTTGTTTTATGGGCTGCAGATATACAGAGGGTTGATGTCACGCCTATCATATGTTCGGATACCCTTTATGTCATCGGTGGTAATGGGACGCTATATGCTTTCGATGCCAGAACAGGCGACAAAATATGGTCTTCTTCATTGAATGGATGGATCTTTCAGAGCTCCACACCAATATGTGTTGATTACCAGGCAGTGACAGGCAATGAATACAGGGTATTTGCTGCTACTGATTCGGGCGTGCTGGCATCCTGTGACGGAAAGAGCGGAAATATATTATGGAAGCATCATGTAACAGATAAAAGATTCGAATCTCCATTGATCTATGCGGATGGTCGAATATACATCGGTGAAGGTAGCGCCTATGGAACCGCGGAAAAGAGATACTTTTGCTTCTTTGAAAATGGCACAGAGTGCTGGAATTACACAACAAAAACAAAAGGTTACATGTGGTGTGGCGCATGTATATTAGGAGATTATCTCATAGTCGGCCAGAATGACGGCGTGCTTCTCAGCTTGAATCGCATGAATGGAACGCTGGCTGATGTGCTGAGGCTGAATGATAGCAACAGACTTGGCTTTTCTCGTCCCAAACCAGGAAGGATCAGGGCATCGGTTACATGCAAATGTGATTGGATATACACAACCTCTGAACTCTCTGCCGAGGAAGGATATGCATGGAAGATAGGATTTGATGTTAGTACGGGCAAGTTCGAGGACCGCGGGTGGAGCACGCCTATTGGATTCAGCACATCAACCCCAGTGATACTTAATAACAGAGTCTATGTAGGGGCGGGCGAACATGGTCATCCTGGCGCTTTGATCTGTCTCAACAATACGACTGGTGAGGTGATATGGTCTTATTCTGTAGAAGCGGGCGTCAAATCCTCGCCTACGGTGTCCATAGCAAACGATAAACCCAGGATTCTGTTTACCACAGCACGAATTGATGGTTTTATATATTGCATTGAGGATGCAGGTCAAAGTGGCGAGCTTCTCTGGAAGTTCGATCCTCCCGACAATGGGTATATTCTGGGGGGAGTGGCTTTATATGATGGTCGCCTCTATATAGGAACTGAGGGAGACCAGCATTACGGAAAGCTATACTGTCTGGGAGATGATGAGTGGCACCAATTCCATCACGATTCGAAGCACACCGGTTTTTCCAATTCAAAAGCTCCCAAGACCAATAAGACGCTATGGATTAGCGACTATATAGGTGCACAGGCAGGCTCTTCGGTAGCTGTGGCAGAGGGCAGAGTTTTTGTGAATTGCGTTGATAAGCTCGTATGCCTGAATCAGAGCTCAGGCGATATTATTTGGTCATACCCGTTTAAATCTGCAGGTGACTACGCATTTGGGTTTACCCCCGTCTATCACTCAGGAAAGGTATTCTTCACCTCCGACAAGACATATTGTCTCGATGCCGCAGATGGAAAGGAGATCTGGACATTTTCACCTCCAACCTGCAAGTTCGCAATAGACGGGAGCCCGGCCATAGCCGACGGAAAGGTCGTCGTAAGCGACTGGGATGGTCACCACTACTACTGCCTGGAGGAGGAGACGGGTAAAGAGCTCTGGAGCTTCGAAGTAAAAGGCAATGCACAGTCTACGCCGGCAATCGATAGAGATAAAGTAGTATTCGGCAGCTGGGAGTGGGGTTCTGGCGGGAAGATATACTGCGTTTATCTAAACAACGGAACCGAGATTTGGAACCGGAGCACTGAGAACTCTCCATGCGGCTCTGCCATGATACACGATGAAGTGGTATACATGGCGACATACAACTTCTATGGAAATGGAGACCTTTTCGCGCTCTTTCTGTCCAATGGTTCCACTCTCTGGAGAGCTGTAGTCAGCCCGACTGATTCTACACCGGCATTTGCAGATGGTCGGGTGTATCTCTGTGGCGGTTGCGAGGGGTTCAGCAGGCTTTTTACGTACTGTTTTAATGCTCTTACAGGCGAGCTATTATGGAACACATCTCAAGAGGATAAAATCGGGGACTGGAGATGCTCTCCTGCTTACGCAGACGGTCTGATATTCGTAGGCAGGCCGAATTTCAACGAATATAAGGGCATATTCGCACTAAACGCCACAAACGGAGAGATTGTGTGGGCGTATCCGGAAGGCGGATCATCGCCTGCAGTTGCTGATGGGCTGGTGTTCACAGTTGGAAATGGTAGGGTATATGCCTTTGGCGAACCGAAATATGGTGTGTATCCTGTGGCTCTCCGCGAGCGTTGATATCTTTGAGACGCTGTTATTGTGGCAGAGAAGCTGCCACACGCTCTTTTTTGTATCTTTTCCTCTCCTGCCTTCAGGCCAGAGAGGAGGTCACACAGCTCCTCATAATTTAGGCATAGTAGAGTGCATTTTGCTAGCTTGACCTATGAATATAAATTGTATTGTTTGCCTAAATGCGTACAGGGACTCTTTTATTCGTCTCAAACAGATAAATTACAGGAACACTTTTTCTACATCAGATATTTCCAACCTCTTTGCAATCTTCCGCGCATGTGCTGAACTCATAATTTGAAGTATTTTAACTTGACATTGTTTTCTACTACTATCTTCTGTTCAAGTTAAAATAAAATACATTAG
>CAZMZV010000076.1:0-5227 GCA_964570975.1 uncultured Methanotrichaceae archaeon
CTAAATATACAGTTGATGATGAAAACGACGTCTGAAAGCAAGGTAAATAGGAATCATCTCCAGCCGCACCAGAAAGATTGATCTTCGTATAGATCTCTCCATCGCATATGAAGCGCGATCTCATGGAGATACTCGTATGCTCTGTTTGCAAGGGCGATCTCGAGCTTGTGGTCTTTGAGGAGGACGAGAAGGAGATAATCACCGGCAGGCTGACGTGCAAATCCTGCGGCGAAGCATATCCCATAGAGGACGGAATTCCGAACATGCTACCACCAGAGCTTCGCGAGAAGAACGCTTAATATACTAGAGAAATATTTATAAAATATGATTGCTTTTCTTGTATCAAATGGAATACGTGATCAGGATAAATGACAGCGCTGGGGAGAGCGATCCGGAGCCGATAATTCTCCGTCTTCCACCGGCTGCCAGAGAGAAGATATATCTCAGAGTGGTCAATTTAGGCGAGCCAACAAATCTTGTTTTAGACGCGGATCAAAGCATCGCCAGATACATCAAACCCGATAGGTCGAACCACTACATAGTGCTTGAGGAGATCGTTCCAATCTCTGTGACAATGCCTGATAGCCAGCCCACGAGCGGAGATCTGGTATTGATTACGGACAGCGGGAGCAGAAGGATTCCCGTGACTTTAGAGCCGGAGGTCGATGAGGTGCGCGAGGACGAATACCGGGACGATGCGGAGGAGCCGGAGGGTTACGATAGCGATAGAGACGAATATAACGAGAGATATAACGAGAGATACAGTGATAGAGAGGGGTACGCGGATAGGGATTTTTATGATAAAGGAGATCGGTGGAACGGAAAGGATGAATTGATAGAGAGATACGAACCACCGAGGGGTTACGGCATCTACACGGGTGAAATCGTCCCGGCTGTCTCGATTCTGGTGGCTCTGATTGTTCTTATGATACTGACATTTTACACGAGATCCATCCCACTATTTCCTGGAGCTCTTGCCACCTCGATGATGATCGTTAGCCTTATCATCTATGGTACAGCTACACTCCTGAGATCATAGGCTCGGATGAGAGTGATACCATTGAGGTATATCGTGGTCACCGGCGGGGTGATGAGCGGGCTTGGCAAGGGAATAACTGCTGCATCGATAGGCAGGTTGCTCATGAACAAGGGTTACAGGGTAACTGCCATAAAGATAGATCCGTATATCAATATAGATGCAGGTCTTATGAGCCCCTTTCAGCATGGCGAGGTCTATGTGCTGAAAGATGGCGGCGAGGTCGATCTAGACCTCGGCAACTACGAACGCTTTCTTGACATAGAGCTTACAAGAGATCACAATATAACAACAGGAAAGATCTACAGCACCGTTATCGAGAAGGAGCGTCGTGGCGAGTATCTGGGGAAGACGGTTCAGATCATACCTCACATAACAGATGAGATAAAGAGGCGTATCCGCCAGGTATCCAGGACAGGTGGGAGCGAGATATGCCTGGTGGAGATCGGGGGCACAGTCGGCGACATAGAGTCGATGCCGTTCCTCGAGGCGATGAGACAGCTGAAGTACGAGGAATCGGGCAATATCTTCTTCGTGCATGTGACTCTCGCTCCTATGACAGCTGATGGCGAGCAGAAGACGAAACCAACGCAGCACAGCGTCAAAGAGATGCGTGAGCTTGGTCTCCAACCCGATATGATAGTGGTTAGGTGCAAGACGCCACTGCTGCCGGAGACGAAGGCGAAGATCGCGCACTTCTGCGATGTTCCGGTCGATGCTGTTATCAGTGCGCATGATGCCGATGATATCTACAAGGTGCCGCTGCAGCTGGAGGCGGAAGGTCTAACAAAATATCTTATGAAGGCCATGCGCTTGTTCCCCCTGGAGGAGCGGAGGGAGTGGTATGATCTCGTTCAGAGAATGGACGCTATCAGGGAAACGGTCAGCATGGCCCTGGTTGGAAAGTACACATCCGGATCGCAATGCACGGATCCTATGAAGGATGCTTATCTTTCGATACGTGAGGCGTTGAAGCACGCTGGCATAGAGGCAGGCGTCATGCCACAGATCACATGGATAGACTCGGAGGATCTAGAGAGGCATGATCCGGAGGTCGTGCTTAATAACTTCGACGGCATCCTCGTACCTGGCGGCTTCGGCTCACGTGGCACAGAGGGAAAGATAAAGGCGATAAGATACGCTCGGGAGAAGAAGGTGCCTTACCTCGGTATATGCTTCGGTATGCAGCTTGCTGTTATCGAGTTTGCAAGAAACGTCTGCGGGCTTGAGGGTGCATCGAGCACCGAGTTCGGAGAGACGCCGCATCCAGTTATCGCCATACTCCCAGAGCAGGAGAAGGTCAGACAGATGGGCGCTACCATGCGGCTTGGCAATTATCCTGCGAAGCTGAAAGAGGGGACCCTTGCCCACAGAATATATAACACCACGGAGATCGTTGAAAGGCACAGGCACAGATATGAGGTGAACCCCTCTTACATAGAGATACTGGAGAAGCACGGCCTTCTCTTCTCCGGAAGGAACGGAGACCTGATGGAGATACTGGAGATTCCAGGCCACCCATTCTTCTTCGCCTCTCAGTTCCATCCGGAGATGCGTTCGAGGCCCGGAAGGCCCTCGCCACCATTCCTCGCATTCGTCGAGGCGATGAAGGCCCAAAAGCGCGAGAGATTGGCCGAGCTGCAGGTTTCAACCACACTGGCCTGAAGCCAATCTCGGGTCAATGACCGAAGAAGATCTCCTGAGTGGATGAATCCCATTGGATTGGCCGATAGCTATTGCTTTAGTGCTTACCTACATATCTTCGTTAACGTCCTCCTAATGAGATGATCCAAGGTATCTCGCGAACCCATTTGATATAGGAGATGTGTTAGCGAGTTTGCGCTCTCTGCTATCTCGCATACGCGGTTGCATTGAATATCTCAAGCGAACATGCTAAACATATCGCTCTCATAGTGCTTCTACTGCTGTCGATTTTCTCTAACAGCTTTAATACAAAAGATGGCAAAAGAGATCTATTATTGTTATCATTTATCTTTAATATAAGCAGTAAAGGCAACACAAGGATAGACTAATAGCGGTATTTAATCAAGATATTATTCGTAAATTTGCCGATTTTTGGCGAAATGGAGCAAATTAGCTCCTTTCAAGCAAAATTTCCTTTTTTAAACGACATTTTTGAAATTCAAATTGATATCAGCTCTATTTATGACAGGGAATATGCAGATCAGAGAAGTATTTCCATTTAATATTTTTGGACTGGTCTACAGAGAAATACTTGAGATGATGGAGAAGCTGCTGACATTTCTGGCAGTGACATCTCTATTCATCGCCGGTACTGGCTTCTTCAAGACATACATAGCGAGTCTTCTATTGGGCATTGAGCCTAATATGCTGGTATGCTTCACGGTTTTTCTTGTATCCTTCAGCGTTTACACACTCGACAAACTGGTAGATATCGAGAAGGATGTCTCTAACATGCCACAGCGGAGGATGTTCCTTTACTCGAGAAGAGAGATGTTCCTCTGGCTCGCACTAGTTGCCTATCTAATAGCAGCTCTCCTGATGATGATCTTCAGACCGCTTGCTCTGCCCCTCGTCTTCGTTCCGGTGATCGCAAACGCGTTTTACGGCATGAAGCTTCTGCCCTGGCTGCCGAGGCTGAAGGATATTCCGGTGATGAAGAACTTTGTTGTGGGAGCAGCCTGGGCGGTTGTGACTGTATTGCTTCCAGCATCGAACAGCAATTACAGCGAGGCATGTCTGCTTGTGCTGTACTTCATATTCATCAAGACATTCATCGATACAGTGCTTTATGATATACGTGACGTGAGCGGAGACAGGTTAAGCGGCGTGCGCACAATGCCCGTGATTATAGGAGAGATGCCAACAGTCATACTGCTGCTTCTACTTAACACAACGATCCTGCCGTTATCGTTATTCCTGGAGGGCGACGCAGGACAGATCGCGATGGCCCTTACGCTTTACGGGTACGCGTATATAGTCTACCTCCGGAAAAGGCGTAATCCCGTGGTTCTAGATATGTTGGTTGAAGGGGAATGGATGTCAGCATTTGCGGCTTTATACATATTAAGGAATATATTATTAATTTAAAATTAAAAAATCTTTATTTCATGTTTAAATTTTTCTACTGCGGGTAACAAGCCGAGATGTTGATAGGAATCGATTCTTATCAAAGTTCAGATCTGTGTGAATTTGCTCCTTGATATGGAAAACCTTCATGACCAACAGCACACCATGGAATTGGTTCGGAGACGTTTTCATCCCAATTCGTTACACTGTCCATGCGCGCTTAGTTGGGCTGGTACAAGAGATGAGGGCCAATTATTTTATCCATAGTGGTTTTACATAATATTAATGCGCGAAGAAACATTTGAGTGTCAGGTCGTCTCATGGGATGAGGCCTACCAGCTCGAACGTTCTCTTGCCTCTCGCATAAAATCATCTGGCTACCGGCCGGATCTGATAATCGCGATCGGAAGAGGGGGATTTGTACCTGCAAGAGTTGTATGTGATCTTCTCCTTCACACACAGCTCACAAGCATCAGGATCGAGAGATGGGGTGTAGCAGCGCGCAAGCTGGAGAGGGCCACTATACGATTTCCTCTTTCCGTCAGCATCTTGGATGCAAAGGTTCTTGTCATCGATGACGTCACCGACACGGGAGATACTCTTAGTGCTGCGCTTGAGTACCTCTGGGGTATGCAGCCAGAAGATGTGAAAACTGGTGTGCTCCATCACAAAATATCCAGCAGGGTCAAGCCAGATTACTGCGCCGAGGTGGTTCAAAGATGGCGGTGGATCGTCTATCCATGGGCTATTCATGAGGAGATGCTCGGCTTTGTCGAACGGGTTCTCTCATCGACTCCGCTCAAAGCAGAGGAGATACGCAGACAGCTTAAACTTCTGTACGGGATTGAAATAAGCGAGGCCGATCTCTCAGATGTTCTCGAGGATGCGATCGCAACTGGAAAGGCTGAAATGCGGGGGAATGCATATGTGGCATCATCCTCCCCGTGACTCAGAGAGTATTGCTAGAAAAGCATCGATGCCTCCGGATCATTTCCATTCCCATGTGTGATCTGTTCATCATGAAGGTTTTTCGATGTCAGGGAGCACATTCACACAGATTCTAACTTTGATAAGAATCGATAGCTATTGACCACATTGCCTCGAATTATTCAACAGAGCATCCGGACGTGTTCGAATAAG
>CAZMZV010000077.1:0-5124 GCA_964570975.1 uncultured Methanotrichaceae archaeon
CGCTTTGATGGAAGCAGACTGCGCCATCTGAATCCAGATGAGAGAAGCACAGCAGCCCTTATAAAGCGCGCCCTTACGCTAGATGCAGGCGATAGCTGGCGAGAATCCACGCCTGGAATTTACGTCAAGCGTGGTGATTTAAGAGAGCTCCTGGAATCGCTGAAGAACGACGGCCTTCAGCTCTACTATCTCCGAGAAGACGGAGTAGCTTTCGACAGATCAATAACAGAGGGCGCATTCATACTCGGGGATCACATCGGCATGACCGAGGAGGAGGAGAATATCCTCAAAGCCATGGGCGCTAGCACGGTAAGCATAGGTCCATTGAGCCTGCATGCAGATCACTGCATAGTTATAATCAATTGGCTCTGCGACAACGCTATTACAACAAACACAGAAGGGATTGGCATGAAGGCATGACTGAGAAGCCATCCGAATCTGTCGATTTTTGCACGAAAATGCCTCACAACCATGTGACCTTGTGTCATGAGTGTTTGGTACGAAATGCCTCAGAGCAATTTTCATTCACATAGCCATTGATCACGAGTGTTTGTGACTCTTTATAGAGCTCTGCAGGGGAGGCTGGCAGAAGATTCACTCAACTGCTATAGCCTCAACAGGATCCAGCCTTGAGGCTCTATACGCTGGATAGAGGCCTGCTACAAGATTTACCAATATCGAGAATATCACCGCCTTCACGAAGAACTCGGGCTTCATAACAATCGTCATCCTGGATACCATGTATATCTCGCTGGGGAGCTCGACGGGATATAGCATGATCAGCTCGGCTGTTACGTATGCGAGAATGCAGCCTATGAGAGCCGACGGCGGGGCCAAGATCAGGCTCTCCAATATAAATATCTTCATTATCGAGAGCCTGTTCGCGCCCATGGCCATGAGGATGCCGATCTCCTTCGTCCTGCGTGTTATTATCATTATCATGGTATTAGCTATTCCGAATCCCGCTATTGTGAATATGAGTATGTAGAACACTATTACAAATGATGACTGAGTCTCGATGAGGTTCAGTATATCCCTGTTGATATCAACCCAGCTTTTGGCCTGGTATCTTGTTTTGTTGTTGATCTCTGAAGCGACATAGGGGGCGTCGTATATGTCTGAGAGCCTCACTGCCACCTCCGATACCACATCGCCCTTGTCCAGGATCTCCTGCGCTGTCTCTAAGGGCAGATAGACAAGGGTTTTGTCTGCAGCAGTTCCGGTCTCTATCACGCCAGCGACCTTGAGCCTTATCGATCTGTTCTGTCTGATCAGATCTATCCGGTCACTTGTAGATGCTCTGATCTCCTCCGCCAGCTTGCTGCCTATAACAGCGGAGCGCCTGCTGATCTCGAGATCCAGGAAGCTGCCATCTATCATATCCCTCTCGACTCTCATTAGCGGGTCCTCATCATATGGATGGACGCCGATGATCTCCACGCCCCTGGCTTTGTTCCTGTGCTCGACGACTGCCTTTCCCTTCAGGCGTGGGGATACAGCTTCTACTCCATTATGCATCCACACCATGTTAGCTAGCGTTCTGTAGAGGTGGATATCGGTCTCCCCCTCCTTCGGCTCGATGATCAGATGCGGATTGTTCTCGACCGTGGTGCTTATTATCTCATCCTGGAATCCCCCCATCAGCCCCATCATGACGACGATCACGCCCACCGCTAGAGCGACAGATAGGACTGTGAAGAACGCCATTCTTGGATTGCCGAGGATGTGGCGCGATGCTATGGTTATCTCAAACATGGGATCATCCGCGAAGTGCGATCACCGGATCTAGCTTGGATGCTTTATGAGCGGGATAAACTCCGGCTACCAGGCTGAGCAGAACCGCGACTGCCACTATGCCTGCGATACTCACGGGATCCAAGACGACTGGCAGCGTGAACTCCTCCCAGCCAGGAGCTTCAACCTCAAACTCGATGCGTTTTAGGTAGAGCGATATGGCTATGCCGCCTGCAGCTCCGAAGACACCTCCGAGGAGGCCGAGAACAGCGCTTTGGATGAGGAATATGTTGCGAATCATCGCGCCTGTTGCGCCTTCAGCCATGAGCATTCCGATCTCCGCGGTCTTCTCGAGAACTAGCATGTACATCACGCTTGCGATCCCGAATGCGGCGATGATCATGATGAGAAGCATAACGATGGTGTTATGGAAATTCTCTATCGCAATTGTCCGGAGTATCTGGGGGTAGAGCTGCTGCCAGCTCTCAGCCTTGTAGCCCATGGCGGATATCTCCCTGCTGACCCGATCTGCCTGGTAGATGTCCTCAAGCTTCACATCTATGCCGTTTATGACATTTCCCTCGCCGAGAAAGTTCCTTGCGGTGCGAAGCGAGACAAACGACATGCCCTCTGGGAATCCCTGCGGCGGATCGAATATCCCCGTAACTCTGAGATTCAATGGCCTAGCATCAGGAAATCTTGCATCCACGGTATCATCTATCTCGACATCCAGCTTCTCCGCGAGATTTTTGGATATAACAATTCTGTTGTCCTGTTGAATCGTATTGAGATCTCCAGAGATCATGCGCTCTGAGATGCTGGGAAATATCTTGTCCATCTCATCGGGTAAGACGCCGATCAGCGCGACGTTCTCGACGTTATTTTTGTGGGAGAGCGAAGCCGAAACGCTCAGCCTCGGCGAAACGGCCGTGACGCCCTCTATCTGCCAGATGTTCTCGATGAGCGTTCTGTAAAGATATATGTACTCCTCCCCTTCCTTGGGGCTCACGCTCACGTGCGAGAGATCCTTTACGATTATGTCAAATAGGTAATCCTGAAAGCCTGCCTGCAGCGCTACAGAGGTTATCGAAATAGCGACAGCTAATCCAATAGCAAGCACTGAGAGGGCCGTCTGCCTCTTTCGGCTTTTGATGTATCTGAATGCTATAAAGGGCTCGAACAATGGATCTCACTCTCTTGTTGTTTTACCAGCCTCTGGAGTTTTCCGCTCCAGAGGCTGTCCCTCCCTCCTTGTCATAATATCATCGCGATGAGGAATAGAGATAAGAAACACGAAAATGAGGAGGTACAGATTCCGCAAGAAAAACATCATCTATCTCAAACGGGCTGGAAGCGTCTCGAATCATCATGGATAGATAGGGCAGAGGCACGTTAGCCTTTCCACGCTCAAAGTATTTTAAACTTAGGGCAGCCCTGCTGTGTTTAATAATGTTCAGAAACCAATAGCATAGGGCCTAATTCATAAGAATTAAAGTTTTGATAAGATTAGCTATCCAGCGACCGCATCGCCTCGAATCTCTTGCAAAGCAAGCCGGCTATCCACCAGACGAAGATATTTCTCGCGATCACAGGAGGATATGATTTCAAGGATATGACTTAGAGTAGCGATTCTTAACATCTCTATATCTGCATATGAAGATATGTTTATGTAGGATGGCGGTGATTTGTCAATCGTGATCCAGAAACTGCCTTATGCGATGTTCCTCACGCTCGATACCTGGGAGAGATCGCAGTGGTTTGTTAAATCGAGATCCAAAGGCTGTCTTCCAGCGCATACAACGATCGTAGGTGGTTGATGAGTTTGATATCAGAGATCCTGCTGGCAGCTCTCCACTCTGGCTTCGTGACGCTGTTGGATTATCTCTCGGCCCATGTACTGAGCTGCCTCGTGCCGGCATTCTTCATCGCGGGGGCGATAGCAGCGCTTCTCAGAAGCGAGATGGTGCTTAGATACTTCGGAAAGAACACCCCTAAGTGGTTATCATACGGCGTGGCTTCAACGGCGGGAACAATACTGGCAGTTTGCAGCTGCACAATCCTCCCGCTCTTTGCAGGGATAGAGAAGAAGGGAGCAGGCATTGGTCCAGCGACAGCTTTTCTCTTCTCTGGTCCTGCCATAAACCTACTGGCCATCGTGCTCACCGCTAGGGTTCTAGGACTCGAGCTGGGGATAGCAAGAGCTCTGGCGGCGGTCTCTTCTGCGGTTATAATTGGATTGATCATGGCTTTGATATTCGAGAGAAGCCCGGCGAAGAGCACGGTGCAATCTCGAAATCCATATGCTCAGGATGCTCGCGCGGCCGCAGAATCAGCGACAAGTGGCCAGCAGAAAAACAGGCGTGTGGTTTTATTCCTGTTGCTGCTTGTTGGTGTGTTGCTTTCAGCGACCTCAAAAGTGGAGTTCATGCTGAAAATGATGATGATCGCCGCATTTGTAGCCGCGGCTTCTTTCGTTCTGGCGGCATATTTCTCCTCGGAGGAGAGGCATGCCTTCTTCAGCGAGACGTGGTTTCTGGCGAGAAATATCTTTCCTTTATTGGTTGTGGGAACCTTCCTCGTAGGCATGATTGGGTACTTTCTGCCCCTCGAGTGGGTGAGAGCCGTATTCGGAACGAACAGCTTCCAGTCGTGCTTTACAGCATCGATTATAGGAGCTCTGCTGTACCTGCCGACCCTCTTGGAAGTGCCGATAGTTGGCACACTCTTCGGTTACAGCAGCGGCGGCATGGCTCCTGGCCCAGCGCTATCGTTGCTTTTGGCCGGTCCCTCGCTGAGCCTGCCAAACATGATCGTGATAGTTAGGATTATCGGCGTGAGAAAAGGTTGCGCTTACATAAGCCTTGTGATTATAAGCGCCACTCTGGCAGGCATTATATATGGAGCAGTATCGCTCTAGCATAAAGAGGTGATGAGATGAAGATAGAAGTCTTGGGCACAGGCTGTGCAAAGTGCAAGAGCTTGGCCGAGAATGTGAGTAGAGCGGTTCAAGAACTTGGCATCGATGCGGAGATCCTGAAGATCGATGACATCAAGGAGATAATGGATCGGGAGGTGATGATGACTCCTGCGCTATTCATCGACGGCGAGCTCAAGATAATGGGAAGAACAGGAAGTGTGGAGGAGATCAAGAGACTCCTTACAGAATGAAGAGGCATGGGTTCTAGGATGATATCAGGGCCAATCCCCGCCTTTTCAAAGGTGGGATACGGCCCCGTACTATCTAAAGATATAAACTAATGGAGGATTCCTATAAACTTACCATAGGAAACTTTATATACTTTTAGTATTATTATTTATCATGAATTCTTTTATAAGCTGGGCTATGTCTGAGCAACGAAAGAAGAATCAAGCTCGTAATCGTAACTCAAA
>CAZMZV010000078.1:0-4900 GCA_964570975.1 uncultured Methanotrichaceae archaeon
TGCTTAGTCCGGCCTGGAGACCGGAGTTGGAGAGATGTTATTCTCTATCATCTCCACCACCCTTCTGCTCGCTATTCCATCTCCAAAGACATGGCTCTGGGGGTGGGTGGGCGCAAATTCCGTCGCCGCTCTTACAATCCGTTTTTTGTCTGCGCCGACGAGGATGTTCCAGCCGTCCTCAACGGTCTCGACCCACTCCGTTTGCTCTCTGAGAGTTACACATGGGACCTTTAGTATGTACGCTTCTTTCTGAACCCCGCCGGAATCCGTGAGTATCCTCCTCGCATTGCTCTCCAGCTGAAGCATATCCAGGTAACCCACAGGCTTTATCACCCTTATGCTCTTCGTGAGATCCTCCCAGAGATCTATCTTCCTCAGCAGCTTCTCCGTCCTAGGATGGCAAGGAAATACCAGAGTCTGGCCCAGCTCCAGAAACGCGCCGGTTATCTCTTTAAGCCTGCTCACATCATCGGTGTTCTCCGCGCGGTGTAGTGTTGCAAGAACATAATCCTTCGGCCTGAGATTCAACCTCTCGAGTATCGCGGATCTCCGGGCTATCTCCATGCATGAATTCATAGCATCCACCATCACATCCCCTGTGAGATATACCCCATCCACAATCCCCTCCAGCCTCAGATTATCAACCGCTCTCTGCGTCGGGCAGCTCAGGAGATCCGAGCAGTGATCGACGAGGACGCGATTGATCTCCTCCGGCATTCTTCTATCATAAGAGCGCAGACCTGCTTCGACATGAACCAGTGTGATATGTAGCTTTGCCGCAGCCAGCGCGCCGGCCAGGGTGGTATTCGTATCGCCGAAGACTATTACGACATCAGGCTGCTCCTCGATCAAAGCATCTTCTATACGAGCAAGCATCTCTCCAGTCTGATGGCCATGGCTTCCTGAGCCAACACCGAGATGGTGATCCGGCTCCGGTATTCCGATCTCATCGAAGAATATCCTGTCCATCTCATAATCGTAATGCTGTCCTGTGTGGATTATTATCTCGTCAAATCTCTCCCTTATCGCTCTAGAGACCGGCGCTAGCTTTATGAAATTCGGCCTGGCCCCTACCACTGAAGCTATCCTCAACTCATCACCTCAACCATCGAAGAGCATTACGGCCGGAAAGGGTGTGCATTTAATTGAAGATTGTGATGCTGACCAGCGATGCGAGATCGAGGTGATTGGTTACTCGAACACATCGTATAAGATAAGCAGCATGCAGGACTTGGTGTAAATTGACCGCGTACTTCATACGTCTTGATTCGATTTACGGCAATTCGACAACACTGCCCTCGCTATCGTGGTCGAGGATTAGGACCTGTCCGAATAAGGATTAAGTCTTTACTGACATGCAGAGAGGAGGACCAGCTCAAGGCTGATAACGAATCCAGGTCCGAATAAGGATTAAGTGTTTCTGACATGCAGAAGCGGTAAAGGTCCAAATTTCTGGCCTCAGCGCTTATCCGGACAGATCCGAGGATTACAGCTCAACGCTTTTGATCTTGTAATCCAATTCGTTTTATTCGGAGACGGCATATCTCTGAGCGCTTCCATTTGATATTCCTCTGACGGCATTATTCAATCTTCTGGAAGAGCACCGGTATTCATGGCCGGCTGGTTGGCTTCTGAAGAACCTCTCTGAAAGTCTCACACCTTCCCAGCTCTATTATCTCGACATCCATCGTTGAGGTATCAAGCGTTGCGACGCTTCTAACACCGGTCAGATGGCCCCATATCTCGCCAGGGTTTATCACCAGAGTTCCGCCCTCACGGTAGAACTCGGCTTTATGAGTGTGTCCGCGAACCACCACATCGTAGATGCCAGATGCTACAACAGCTCTGACCAGAGACTCCTCTGTCCCGTGGAGCATCGCGATCTTCAGACCTTCTACCTCCAGCTCCCCGAAGTCGCCCAGATACTCGCCACCGTAGCGCTCGAAGTATCTTGAAAGGCCCACTCTGTCGCCATCGTTGTTTCCGTATACAAGCTTGATCTTCATCCCACAGTTAGCGAATAGATACGCATTTCCGGATCCGATCATGTCCCCCGCATGGAGGAGAAGCTCAACCTTTCTCTCCGAGAAGATGCTCAGAGCATCCTTTATACCGCGAAAATTATCGTGCGAATCGGACATAATTCCTATTAACATGTCAGCACCCCCATATGCAAGCATCTCACCAGATGGATTTAACCATGCGGAATTATCGCTCGATTGGAGGAGAAGAGGCATTATTAATTCTTCCATTTACAGATTGCTATTGCAATATCAGGACCTGCCCGGATAAGCGCTGAGGCCGGGAATTTGGACCTTTACCGCTTCTGCATGTCAGAAACACTTAATCCTTATCCGGATACGCCCCAATGTCAGATTTAGAAATATATAGCTTTAGTAGGCATCCACTCAGCCGGAGCGTCTTCAAAAGATATTTATCCCCACCTCCCCTTCAGAGGGCTGAGGCTCTCCGGGGGTGAGGTAATCCGAATGAAATCAGCTCTGCGCTATCTCTCCGTTCTCATAGCTCTTCTCTGTATTATTTCTGGCTGCATCGATCGACCCAGTCCAAAAGATCATGGTAACATCTCGGTGATTACCACCATACAGCCTCTTGGAGATTTCGTCAAGGCTGTAGGAGGCGATCGAGTCGATGTGGTGGTACTTCTCCCTGCTGGAGCCGAGCCGCACACATTCGAGCCCACGCCATCGCAGATGAGAGCCATAGAGAAAGCGGATCTGTTCGTGAAGAATGGAGCCGGTCTTGAGTTCTGGATAGATAAAGTAGCAGCAAGAAGCACGAGGATCCTGGACAGCTCAGAGGGGATAGATCTGATATACCTTAACGGAACCCCAGATCCGCACATCTGGCTCTCTCCTAGATCTGCGATGATCCAGGTAGATAATATATGCAGAGCTTTAATCGAGATCGATCCCGATGGCAGAGAGCTCTACGAGAGAAATAGAAATGCATATACGAAAGAGCTCGAGAGCCTGGATGAGTATCTCAGGAAGAGGCTAGCAAATGCTCAAGGTCGCATCTTTGTCGTAGATCACCCTGCATGGAGCTATCTTGCCAGAGATTACGGACTCGTTCAGATAGCAATTGAAGAGGGGGAGAGGGAGCCAGGACCCAAAAGGATGGCCACAATTATAAAAACTGTGAAGGATAACGGGATAAAAGCGATCTTCGTCGAGCCCGAGTTCAATCCCAGACTGGCTGAGGTCGTAGCATCGGAAGCTAACTGTGTGGTTGTGCCCATCGATCCTCTTGCTGGTGATTATATAAACAACATGAAACGTATAGGAGATCTAATAGCAGGATCATGGGATGAGAATGTCAGCGGTCAGTATAGAGGGACTCACAGTCAGGCTTAACGGCAGAACTGTGCTGGAAGATATCTGGCTGGATGTTGATGAGCGGGATTTCCTGGGTTTGATAGGCCCGAACGGCGGGGGAAAATCAACACTCTTAAAGGTGATTCTTGGGTTGATCAAACCATCCGCTGGGATTGTGAGGGTCTTTGGGAGAGACCCTGTGGATGCAAGAGATCTGGTTGGCTACCTTCCCCAGCAGAGCATCTTCGATCAGCGGTTCCCCGTAAAAGTCAGAGATGTTGTTCTCATGGGCAGGTTCCCAAGAATCGGTCTTTTCAAGAGGTACACGAGGGATGATAGAGAGATCGCTCTCAAAGCTCTCGAGGCCGTCGGCATGTTAGATCGCGCTGATAGAGAGATAGGCTCTCTATCTGGAGGCGAACAGCAGAGGGTTTTTGTCGCGAGAGCGATCGTCTCCGACCCAAAGCTATTGCTGCTGGATGAGCCGACCGCTGGTGTCGATGTCGTGCAGCAGAAGGATTTCTACGATCTCCTGAAGGAACTGAACAGGAGGATGGCGATAATAATGGTATCTCATGATCTCACAGCGATATCTGCACATGTGGAGAAGGTCGCTTGCTTAAATCAGAGGCTGTACTATCATGGCTCAAAGGAACTCACCGAGGAGGATCTCGTAAAGGCATATGGCTGTCCAGTTGTGGATATAATTGCACATGGAATACCTCACAGAGTTTTGAGAGAACACAAATAGGATGGTATTACTGTGAGCCTCTGGCTTTTCGGCGATATGATGCAGTATGATTTCATGAAGACCGCGCTTTGCTCAGGCATGATACTCGCGGTCCTCTGCGGGGTTGTGGGCGTATACATAGTTCTCAACAGGATCGTGTTCATAGGCGATGGGGTGGCCCATGCTGCATTCGGTGGAATCGGTCTCGGCTATCTGCTTGGGATAGATCCATTCGTTCTGGCTGTGATAGCGGCTGTCCTATCCGCTGCAGGCATCGGAGCGGTCAGCAGATCAAAAGTCTCCGAGGACACCGCTATAGGCGTCTTCCTGGCAATGGGAATGGCGCTAGGTGTGCTTCTAATGAGTCTGAGCAAGGGGTATACGCGGGACCTCTTCGACTATCTCTTCGGAAATATACTCGGGGTCACGTGGAATGATGTGAAGGTGATGATGGTTCTTACGGTATTGATTGTTCTGATAATCGTTGCGCTTTACAAGGAGTTTCTAATACTATCATTCGATCCACACTATGGTGAGGCTTTGGGTCTGCCCGTGAACAGGCTGAAGATGCTGCTTCTCTGCATTGTGGCCCTGACCGTTGTAATGTTGATAAAGATAGTTGGGATAATAATGGTGATAGCCATGCTCACAATACCTGCTGCCATCAGCAGGCAATATCTCTGTGATCTCAAGAAGATCATGCTCCTCTCGATTCTTCTCGGCATGACATTCGTGACCTGTGGCCTTATTGTATCTTACGCTTTCAATCTGCCATCTGGTGCCACGACCATACTCATAGCATCGGCGGCTTTTTTCGCCAGCACCATCGCAC
>CAZMZV010000079.1:0-4497 GCA_964570975.1 uncultured Methanotrichaceae archaeon
CCGAGATGGGCGGCGTGCCACTTGTATTCGGCTTCGTTCTTGGAGTGCTGGTATAGGAGGTAAGAAGAATAATATGGGATCCAAGATATTCAAACGAGTGTTCGACATTGTGGCTGCAAGCTTGTTGCTCTTGCTGCTAGCGCCTTTCGCAATAATAGTAGCCCTGCTGATTCGACTAACAATGGGCTCACCTGTGATCTTTTGCCAGTTAAGAGCTGGACTTCATGGCAGACCCTTTGTGATGTACAAGTTCCGGACAATGCTCGACCTGAAAGATTTACAGGGAAACCTGTTACCCGATGAGCAGCGTCTCACATGGATTGGAAGACAAATACGTAGGCTCAGTTTGGATGAAATACCCGAACTCTGGAATGTCTTGAAGGGCGATATGAGTCTAGTTGGTCCCCGGCCGCTTCTTATGGAATACATTCCTTTATATACAGCTGAACAGGCACGCAGACATGAAGTTAAGCCCGGAATTACTGGTTGGGCCCTTGTTCATGGACGCAATATACTCGAATGGGATGAGAAGTTTAAGCTAGATGTTTGGTATGTCGATAACCAAAACTTTTGGTTAGACCTGAAAATCCTACTTCTAACAATTCGGATGGTTATCAAAAGGGAGGGGATCTCTTTTCCAGGGTACGAGACTATGCCGCGGTTTACAGGTGAAAGATGATGAAGGTCTATGTTTTCGGGGCAGGCGGGCATGCAAAAGTCATTATTGGAACACTGCTTGAGCTAGGCATGAATGTAGAAGGACTTTTCGACGATCGATCTGAAATATGGGGAGATAAGATACTGGGAGTTGAGATTCTTGGCCCCATAAGTGAAGGAGCTAGATTAAGCGGCTGTGCTGGTATCATTGCTATAGGAGACAACACCACACGCGCGCGTATAGCACAACTCCTGAACGGCTGGAGGTGGATAAAAGCAGTGCACCCTAGGGCGTGGATTCATAGCTCTACAGAGCTTGGGCCAGGAACGATTGTTCTTGCTGGTGCGATGGTCCAGCCCAATGTTCGCATTGGAGAGCATTGCATAATCAACACTGGAGCGACTATCGACCATGACTGCGCATTGGGTGATTTCATCCATATTGCACCCGGTGTTCATGTAGGCGGTAATGTCTTTTTGGGAGATGGAAGCTTTGTTGGAATCGGTGGTGTTATAATCCCTGGCATATGTATAGGAGAATGGGTCACTGTAGGAGCAGGAAGCGTGGTCATTGAAGACGTTCCAAGCTACAGTACCGTTGCAGGTGTTCCAGCAAAGACTATCCGTGAGGCTCAAAAATTAGACCAGAATTATCCAGCTAAAAATCCACAACATACAGGGTGTGACAACCTAAATGTTTGAACGTATTGCCATGTCCGCGCCTGATATTACAGAAGATGATGTTAAGGCGGTAGCGGAGGTCGTAAGAAGTGGTCGCCTAGCCCTCGGTCCTAAGACGGAGGAGTTTGAGAGACTGATTGCTAATTACACAGGTACAGAGCACGCCGTAGCTGTGAGCTCGGGCACTGCCGCTCTCCATCTCATCGTTAAAGCGCTAGGCATCGGCCCAGGTGATGAAGTCCTCGTTCCCTCATTCACATTTGTCGCAAGTGTCAATGCCATCCTCTATGAGGGAGCAAAGCCAGTATTCGTGGATATAGAGCCGGATACATACAACTTAGATCCCACCGATCTTGAGAAGAAAATCACCCACAAGACAAAAGCCATCATGGCAGTGGACGTCTTCGGTCATCCAGCAGATTGGGATGAGATCTTACGGATAGCAAGAAAGCATCGGCTTAAGGTCATCGATGACGCGTGTGAGGCTCTCGGTGCTAGGTATAGAGGTAAGAGCCTCGGACAGTTTGGGGATGCCGCAGCATTCGCCTTCTATCCAAATAAGCAGATCACAACTGGAGAGGGAGGCATGATTGTAACTAATGATACAAATATTGCTAGCGTTTGTCGGAGCCTACGTAACCAGGGTCGTGGGGATATGGGCGCCTGGCTCGAGCACGAAAGGCTTGGCTACAACTACCGTATGACCGAGATGTCTGCAGCTCTCGGTATTTCGCAGCTCAGCCGTTTGGAGGACATACTTACCAAGAGAGATCGTGTTGCTCAGATGTACACCAATCGACTATCAGGTATTGAATGGGTGCGACCGCCTGTTGTTAGACAAAATGTGCGGATGAGCTGGTTTGTGTACACAATCACGCTGACTGAGAACCTCAAGAGGGATTCAGTTATGCAGGCCATGATGAGAGAGGGTATCCCGACGAGGGGCTACTTCTCTCCTGTGCATCTGCAGGGATACATTCGTGAGCTCCTTAACACATATGAAGGAATGCTACCAATTACAGAATCTGTAGCCTCTAGGACCATAGCGCTGCCATTTCACAGCAATCTCTCTCAGGAAGAGGTGGATGATGTGGTGGAGGTATTGAGCAAATGCGTAAGATCTCTGCTAAAAAGCTGAATTCTATTCCGGCCATATGCTACAACTGGATCAAACTTCATCGAAGAGCCGCATTTACCTTCATCGATGCGGTTTTAATTATACTTTCCATCTATCTGTCTTTTTTGACAAGGTTTGAGGGATCAATACCTCCAAGATACCACTACATGCTTATGCAGATTCTGCCATTAGTGCTCATCATCAAGCTCTCTGTATTTCATATTTTCCGCATTTATCGCTTCAGCTGGACATATATAGGGCTTGAAGAGATTTTAAATACAGCTATTGCATCTGCCGTCGCGTCGCTCTCTTTCGCGGCTATACTCTTCATAGTTCACACATGGCCCGTTTTCTCAGGATTTCCACGGTCTGTGATAGCCATCGATTTTGCCTTTACTCTTATCGGAATGATGGGAATCCGTCTTAGCAAACGAAGTGTTAGATGTTTGCGATCTCGGCTATCGCCTACCCCAAACAGCCGTAGAACTATCATTGTTGGGGCAGGGGCAGCAGGAGAAATGGTCGTGCGAGCTCTGTTACAGGATGGAGGTGACGCCTATTGGCCGATTGGCTTTGTGGATGACGATATTAAGAAGCAGAATATTTCCATCCATGGTGTTCCAGTTCTCGGTCCAAGAAGCCAGCTTCCCTATATCATTAAATCGGAGAGGATAGAGGCGGTCCTGATAGCCATGCCATCTGCTCCACGCAGCGTGATAAAAGAGACCGTTGACATCTCCCGCAAAGTAGGTATAAAGGATATCAAGATTATTCCGTTTCTGAGCGAGCTTTATACAGGTAAGTTAAATGTCTCAGATATTCGAGACGTTCGCCCTGAGGATGTTTTGCCACGTGAACCGGTTTCCGTCGACCTTAAAGCTCTTGAGGACTTTTTGAAGGGGAAGAAAGTTCTTGTGACCGGTGCAGCAGGCTCGATAGGCTCTGAGCTATGCAGGCAGGTGCTAAGATTTCAGTCTGCCGAGCTTTTGGCACTAGACTTCGACGAGACCGGTTTATTCAACCTAGAGAACAATCTCAGGAATATATTCCCAGATAAGGCAATTAAAATAATAGTAGGAGATATACGTGATAAAGACAAAATGCATTTAGTTTTCCAGAGGGAATGTCCCGAGGTAGTCTTCCATGCAGCAGCCTATAAACACGTACCAATGATGGAGGCATACCCTGAAGAGGCTGTAAAGACAAATGTTTTCGGCACGCATGTTGTGGTGGAAGAGGCACAAAAAGTAGGTTCTGAGGCATTTGTACTTATCTCCACAGACAAAGCGGTCAACCCTGTCTCAATAATGGGAATGACAAAACGGGTGGCTGAAATAATCACACAGGCTTTCGGAAATAGAGGGTCCACTCGCTGCGTAGCGGTACGGTTTGGGAATGTGCTTGGTAGCCGTGGAAGTGTTATCCCAACCTTTCTAGAACAGATACGCGAGGGAGGGCCTGTGACCGTTACCCATCCCGATATGGAGCGTTACTTCATGACCATACCAGAGGCTGTCCTACTTATTCTTCAAGCCGGAGCTATGGGTAGAACCGGCGAGGTTTTTGTCCTTGATATGGGTAAGCCGGTTAAAATTCTAGATATAGCCAGGGAATTGATCCGATTCCATGGGCTTGAGCCAGATCAAGATATCCCTATTGTCTTTACTGGAATAAGACCAGGCGAAAAACTGCGTGAGGATCTTCTTACGGCGGAAGAAGGGGTAGCTGCCACCACCCACAAGCAGATATACATTGCTAAGATGTGCAACAGTACATCACAAGACATACTGCAGATGAGACTTGAGATTCTAAGGAATCTGATCAAGCAAGATGTTGGAAGAGATAAGATCAAAGAAGCACTAATGGAGATTATTAATGGTTCTAAGATGCAGGATGTGAAAATACATCTGGACATTCCTAGCAAAGTTACAGTCACATAAAAAGAGGTTGGTTATTTGTCATGTTTACTTGTGATGTGGTGTCTGTATGACCGATGACGAGATTGATCTGCGTGATCTCCTGCTGGTGCTCTGGAGGAACAG
>CAZMZV010000080.1:0-2823 GCA_964570975.1 uncultured Methanotrichaceae archaeon
ACTTGTATTAACAACATTTTATATCAAAAAGGTGGGTTTTTAGGAATCCTCGCTTGACTTCGAGGGCATCTCCGGATAGCATAAAATGTTTCAAAAACCTGTAAGCTCTTATGCCATAAATTTTGACATTCTCCTCTTCTGCATGTCAAAAACACTTAATCCTTATTTGGACAGGTCCCTCAAAAAACCATAAGACTTGTCTATCTGACAGCGAGATCTGCGCACCTGACTCACAAACACTACTTGCTAAGGAGATCGTATTAGAAAATCGATGGTTCTTCCGTATGAGATGAGCTTCGCTCTGATTCGAAGAGCCGGACTTCTCCGCAGCTCCTCTACCAAAAACTCTGCCAGGACGGCTCTCCTGGACACCCTAACATGGGCTCGATAGTTATAAAAAAGATGTTTGCATCGACATCAGTGGTATGAGATCTCTACTTATGCTCCTTTCGATCCTGCTGCTGGGATGCGCGCTCTCTCAGGAAGTCGCAGAGATTTACTCTAATATAGATTCATGCGATGTAACAATCACAGGAAACGTCACAGGATCTTCTCTGCAGGTAGGTCTCCTGCACTCCGGCCGGCTGCTGAATAGCTACACGCAGACTCTGGATTCTGCCGGCACATGGATTTTCAGTTGGAATCTCAGCAATCCGGAAAAGGGTACTTACGATGTATGCGCCACTGTACTCGATGAAGGCTGTGTTTCAACGAAAAGATGCTACAGCTTCTACTATGGTGGTGAGATCCCCATCAGATTCGATGTACGTGATTTCATCGCCGACTCCAGAGGAATACATATGATCGCATATGCAGCGGATCCAGCGATCGTTGATATCTATTACATGCTCATCTCTGGAAATAAAGCTCGATATGTCTACGTAGAGAGATCCGTTAAGATCTCAGGAGGCCGTCTGGTCCCAACGCTCATCGAGTGGAATTGGCCTCTGCTACTGAACGCGGGTGAAGAGTATATCGGAAGAGTCCGGATGGTGGAGATCTCCTCAGGCCAGACGCGTGCCTTCATGAAAAAGTTCGTCGC
The DNA here is from genome assembly GCA_964570975.1 of uncultured Methanotrichaceae archaeon. Classification (GTDB taxonomy): domain Archaea; phylum Halobacteriota; class Methanosarcinia; order Methanotrichales; family Methanotrichaceae; genus Methanothrix_B. The sequence continues at coordinate 1,043 of CAZMZV010000080.1, forward strand.
GATCGAAGATGCGAAGATCACCGAGACCTACGAGGACGAGATGGGGGCATCAGCGACGGTCCTCGGTGTCTCGAGGGTGCCCTTCAAAGGAAGCTTGAGATTTGTCCTGAGCAACGATACAATGTTTGAGGTTGTCGAGAAAAAAACACCGATACTATTAGATGGTGATGACGAGAGCGTAGAGATCTCATGGAACAAAACACTCGCTCCAGGTATTTACAATCTCAGGGTGATGCTCTTGAACAGCAGCGGATCTCCTGTGGACATGAGGGAGAGCGTTATCGAGGTCGAGCCCATTGTCAGGCGTGGGGTAAACAAGAGCTCGGAGAGCAAAAGCAGTCCTACAATTACGGCCGTGGTGGCGCTGATTGTGATAATCTCAACCTGGACGATCCGCAGAAGGAGGTGACTTCCTCTCCGGCCTGAAGACCGGCGTCTTTCCTACCCCTACTCTCCCATCTCTATAAATCGGTCATGGAGCTGTTATCTCAAAGCAGGAGTGTCCGGACGATCTAATGCGAAAATTCCAGCCGTCAATCTCTCAGCAACATATTTTCTCTTGCAAGGCGAATCTGATGTGGTTTACCATCCGAATATGCTGTGTTGAATAATGCTCATAAATCCAATAGCACAGTGTCAATTCATACGAATAAAAATTTTTACAAGAATCGATATCTAATACCACATCGCCTCGAATTATTCAACGCTGCATCCAAATAAAGAAACCTTAAATGCTGTTTAAGCTGCAATTAAAAGATGAAGTGAGAAGGCCATACCCTTTAAAGGATAACGCATCTCTTTTTGTCTTTCTCTTTACGTCTTCCAGATTCAGGTCCTCGCTGGTTTCTCGAGAAGTTTCTTCTTGATTAGAATCTCGCCTGAGCGGGCATGTGGTTTTCTAGATACTGTATCACCTGCCTTTTCAAGCTCCCGTGCCTCATCTGCCAGCCTGGTAGCGGCGCGAATGACCTCATGGCCTGCTGCCGCCGTCAGTGCTATAGACTCCAGATCTTTGAGCCTGAAACAGGCCTGTGCATCTATAGATGCCGCTGTCTGGGCCATGTAGAGAGCCGCGGTTGCCTTCGCTCTTGCATATGGATTCGCGAAATCCATTCGCTCCGCGCAGAGCTCTGGTGTGGCCAGTATGGTGGGGAGCTGGACCGCACCGGCGACTAAAGATGAGATGGCCCTATCAATCTCCTCCTGCACAAGTCTTACCGCGCCACATATGCTCAGGACCTTCAGAGCATCCGCATTGAATATCGCCATCTCGGCTGGATCCAAGAACTCCCGCTTTGCCCCGATGAGGGGATCCATCGGGAGTATTATGTAACCAAAGCCATCTGATGCCAGTGCATCCCTAGCCTCCTTCTTTGTTGGGCCGTCGGATACGACGATGAGAGGTATACCCTTCAGCAAATTTCTCGCAGATGTCGGCCCGGGCGTAGCAGCATTCGGGCTCACAACAACGATCATCTGTGGCCCCCAGGCCTTCATCTCCTCGGCCAGACGCTCCCCTTCGCTCTTCGACATCTTCGGGCCGTGAGATAAGACCTTGATCTCGATCTCCGTCCTCTCCGCAATCTCGTCCAGAGCGAGATCCACCACAAGAGATGATGCTATATTTCCAAGCTTGACAAAACCGATCTTGAACATGCTGGTCTGAAGGTGCGAGGTGGACTATTAAATTTGCGATCGTCTTGCTGTATTGAACAATAGATCAAAATGCCTCCGAGCTAATCCCATGTGTAACCTTCGGTCATGAGAGTTCTTCGATCCTA
>CAZMZV010000080.1:2923-4219 GCA_964570975.1 uncultured Methanotrichaceae archaeon
TCACGGGGAAGAGAAAGGTGCCAGCGGGAAAAGGGGGAGATTGGCTGCTTACATCTCCCTGATGACAAAGACCCGCCACTCTCTCCCGTGCAGCCCGACTGTGTCCCAGAACGTCTCCTTCTTTACGGCTTCTGCGGAAGGAGAGGGCGAGAACGAGTACGTGCCATAGCCGGTCCGGTTCTCACGGGCATCGCGGGCAACCGCGAGTAGATCCGGGAACCCTGCGAAGAGCGACGAAGAAAGCGTCTCGTGTCCCACCTGCCCGGGGTCTGCATCATAGAGGACTAGTCCGTTGCCGGGCTCGGTCACCATGACGGTATAGGGGGTGTCTTTAACTGTCCCGTTTGCTACCGGGGCAGCCATTGCATACGGCGAGAATGCAAGGCTTGCCATGCCGAGGAACTTTCCATCCTGAGACGTGACGGGATGCGCGATGATGACCCCGTCGACACCCGCGGCGAGCATGACAAGCGGGCTCATCAGGGGCATCTCTGATGCGAGGGTCTCCCGGACGATGATGTGATCCGAGATGTCCTGCCCGACGAGGACCTTTGCAGCGGCAGGTTCAGCCGCAAGGACTGTGCCGTTCATGTCATACGTGATGATGTTGATGACGGATGGGTCCGATGCAACCACGCGGGAGAGGATCGCGTCAGCCTCCGGCCCGGAGAGCCCGGTCTTCGAGAGGTCTGCAGCCGCGTCGGCGACTGCGGAATCGAGCTCGGAGAGGGAGCCCTGAAGCGACTCCGTCACACGGGAGAGGTTCTCCTTCATCGCGTTGTGGTGGTCGGATAGGGTGGATTCCGATGATTTCTGCTCGGGCTGCTCCGAGACGCAGCCTGCAGAGAAGAGAAATAGCACGAATGCCACGGATACTGGAAGGAACAATGATCGAATCATGAAAAATGCAGGTTCTCGCAAGTTAAATCCTTTATGCAACCCGATCACCCAGGCGGTGTGCCGAATTTTCTGTAAGTTGCTGGTAATTATTTTATTAGAATACCCCCAGCTCGATGCGGTTGGGATGCTGCTTTGAATATACTCACATCGGGCTGAGGGTAGGGGCTGTGGAGATACCGGATAACCGGATCGATGAAGCCTTCGACTTCCTTAGTCGAGGGGCTCCGACAGAGTCGGAGCGCAGGATGCCCCACGGCTTGCTGGGGGGAGGAGGCCATCTCTGGGTGGGTGAAGAGTGCATGCCTGACCCCGCCTTTCAAGCTGGAGAGGAAAGTCATAGGGCATCACATACGCTCTCGCCGATGAGGAGTACTCCATCGACGCCGAGGCTCTTGA
>CAZMZV010000081.1:0-4212 GCA_964570975.1 uncultured Methanotrichaceae archaeon
TGGCCTCAGCGCTTATCCGGAGAGGTCCCATGGTCGAGATGAACGATTTAAAACGATTGCCTAAAACAATGTCCGTGAGTGCGATCTGAAGCGAGAATCGAGGGGCGCGCAAACGAAAGCCGCTTACAACCTCCGGTTATCTCAGAATAAGGCTCGAATCTATACGTTTGAGACTTGCAATGGAGCTCTAGCTAATGGAGCTTTAGCAGCTAAGAAAGGTGAGGGGATTTGTGAGCGCCACAGTCCAACATGCGTGGAAGTGGCCGAACAGCTCTCAGCGAGGCAAAAGGACAACCAGGCATTAAACGCTGTGGATGCTCAAAGTATCACAGGATCTTTCGCCATCTTGTAAAATCCGGAGAGAACGTCATGCATTACAATCACAAAGAGCACGCCGGAAATGCTGGGGATCTGTGGAAGCATCTTCTTTTAGCAGAAGCAGCAGTGTATCTGCTTTCGACCTCAGATCGTTTGATATACGCTGAGTCTCACGCGGGATATCCTGAGTATCATTTAGACCCAGAAGGAGAATGGAGAGGGGGAATAGGAAAGTGCTGGCATTCTAGATCCCTATTCAACCATCCGTATCTCATGGTCCTGGAGGAGATGAACGGCGATAAACTCCTGCGATATCCAGGCTCTGCACAGATCGTATTAAGGCTTGCAGCAGTGTACAACAAGAAGATCATCGCCGAGCTCTGGGATATCAGCGCGGATGTTGGTAACGCCTGGTCGCTGTATCCCGTCGCGAACTTTCATCTGGGCGATGGATTCTCGGGTATTAGAGAGCTATTAAAGAGATCTGATCCAGGACTTTTGCTTGTCGACCCACCCTATCCAGAGGACCACAAAAATGCGATCGATCTTCTCCAAGAAGCATCTGACCATGGCTGGGTTGCGATGAGCTGGCATATCATGGATGAGAAGGACTTCCCTGAGGATCTCGATCTATATCCCCTAGCATATCGCTATCACTCTCTTGAAGGAGGCAGATGGCCGGGCTGCACAGTCGCGGTTGCAGGTGCCGACAGCAATCTAAAGAGACGGCTGGGAGATGTTGCATCTGCCTTCAAATCATTTCTTAAAAAACGCTCATGACCGAAGGTCTCCCCTGAGAATGGAAATGGTTTGGAGGCATTTTCGTGCTACATTGGCATCAGGTCGTGCTGATGTTTGTCCTATCTGCGAGGAATGAGATACACCTCGGCGATGTGGCTTCAATTTGTAGTTTGTCGAGGATTCCTCTAAACCTCTTTTTAAGATGCTCGTCTGTCGCAGCATACTTGTATTAATAATATTTTATATCAAAAAGGTGGGTTTTTAGGACCCTCTGTCAGATGGCTAAATTAACTTCTCGCATAGAGAGGATCGCGAGATCATGTTAAATTAGTGGCGCCAGAGCACCACTTCTTCTCTCAGCAATTTAAATCTCAGCCATTTAGAAGTTGTATGTTAAGAAAGTTCTGAGATCGCTGAGAGTATCGTCTCGGCGAACTCCTGAGATGCATCTGGATCTCTTCCAGTTATGATATTTCCATCTCTGACCACCGGCAGATCCACGTAGTTAGCGTTCTTCTGAACCAGATATGTGCTATCTGCCGCGGTTGCATTCTTGTTTGTCAGCAGCCCCGCGCTCGCAAGTATATTCGGTGCCAGACATATAGCAGATACTATCATTCCTCTAGCTGCGGCATCCTTAGCCAAATTCACGTAATCTTTATCTTGGTAGATCTTCAGCTCCTCAATGCCTATACCTCCAACGAACACGATAGCTCTATAGTTAGAGAGATCGATATTTCCAATATCGACGTCTATCGCTGCACACTCACCGCCCATGGATATTGCGTTATCCACTCCTTTAGATGCGACGTCCACTTGAAGACCACTGCTTTCAAATACTTTCTTCGGTATATTGAGCTCTATCTCTTGGTAGTTTTTGGGTGCGACTACCATCAGCACATTACCAGCGAGCTGGTTTCCGGATATATTCTCCGACTGAGGAGGCTCTGGCCCGGCAGAAACATTATTATCTACTGTATCATAATTATATTCTGTATCATAATCGGCCTGGCTCTCTGTACATGGAACGAGCACAAAGTTCCCAGCAAATATAGCTAGGCCCATCGTGTAGTAGCACGTCGGGCAGTACCAGCTTGGATCCTCTGGGTCAAGGCTTTTTATGCTCCCCAGAGTCGTCTGGTAATATTGCGCAGTGTTTGGCACACTCACATCCAGCTGATAAACAGAACCACATATCGGACACGCCCAGCAGGACTTTTCATCCATGGAGAGAGTGTCGCAATGAGCAGAGATAGCAAAGATCGCTAGAAAGACCAAGCATATGAGTATGGATCTCATGTTAAATACTGCTTACTATTTGTGTAAATATTTTTGGATCTGCTAATCGGACCTGCCGGATAAGCGCTGAGGCCAGAAATTTGGACCTTTACAGCTTCTGCATGTCAGAAACACTTAATCATTATTCAAACAGGTCAGGGATAAAGCCCGTATGATAATACGTACCAGCTACATGGATCTCAAAGATTGGCCCTGGGGCAACAGGGGTGAGAATCCCTAGATGCCTGCGACTTCAGTCGCGAAGCCGTAACAGTATTGGTTCCGAAAACACCCTTGCTGGAACGGACGACAACAGGTTAACAGCAGAGCCGAGTAGCATTGCTAGTGCTCTGGATTTCGTCCAGAGTGTATGGTTGAGAAGGGGGATATATCCGCCCGTCAGGGAGTAGCAGAATAGCGGTGATGACGAGCGGCTATGATAATAATATCCCTCCTACTATGAGTGCATTAGCCATGTGGTGCGAAAGTGTTGTGGCTACTCCCGCCAATGAATTGGCGGGCATCCAGGCATTTGCCACAGACTGTAGCCCCAGTCTGGGTATGTTTATAGCTGAGTTGTGGTCCCTATCAAGATTCAAGCTACAGTGATGACATCTGTGGATACTCTCAGACGGATCTTTTTGGAGTATCTGACCGCAACCAGAGCATATAATTGACAGTATGCTATCGAAATTTAAGATTCAATCGACGCAGCGGAGAGCGCAATTTGAGACGCAGCATTCTTAAATCTTCATGGAGAGTTCCACATATGATAGTGATATCAACAACAAAAAGCCGCGAGATCCTGGATATAACCCCGCAGGTTCGGGCAGTTGTCGGGAACAGTGGTATAAAGAGCGGCATTTGTCTTGTGTACACCATGCATACAACCACGGCGATAATCGTGAACGAAGCGGAGGATGGTCTTTTAAAAGATATTGTGGACAAGATGGACGAGATACTGCCGAGAAGCGGCTACCGGCATGGCGAGAACGGTCCTGCCCACGTTCAGGCATCGCTCTTGGGCAGCAGCGTTGTTCTGCCAGTGGAGGACAGCGCGCTTATTCTAGGTAGCTGGCAGCGAATCCTCTTCGTGGAGCTCGATGGACCGAGACGGAGACGAGTTGGCGTGAAGGTCATCGGAAGTTGATGCGCGTGACCTTCTCCCGCCAATGCTATGTTGAATAATGTTCAGGAATCCAATAGCTGTGGGTCAATTCATCCGACTCAAATTTTGGTGAGAATCGATATCTAGCGACCATATTATCTCGAATTATTCAACAAAGCACACCTCACCCAAGTATTCATAAACGATGAGATGTCTTTCCGACTAACCATGAGATTCGCAGCAAGTGTTATGGTTGTGCTAGTATCTTTCAGCATAGCCGGAGGGGTGCTTTTGAACGAGGTGGAGCTAGGACCACCAGAGGGCTCGAGCGAGTGGGTTGAGCTCTACAATCCAGGAGAGGATAGCGTCGAGCTCGGCGGATGGACCGTGCGAATAATCGACGGCTGGTGGGTGGGAGAGATCCACATACGAGATGGCACTGTAATTGAGCCACATGGTTTCTACGTCGCGCTGGGCAAGAAGGAATGGTTGCACAATAATAGCGGCGCCGTTCAGCTCATCGATGCTACAGGCAATCTTGTAGACGAATCTCCTTTCAGGACCGATACCCTCAAAAATGAGATGACGTGGGGCAGATATCCAGATGGGCGCGATACGGATACGACTGGCGACTGGGGATACATGATGTCGACGATGGGTGCGCCGAACATAATCTCAGGTAAAATATGATATCGCAGATAAGCTAAAAGCAATGTACTTGAGGAATCTTATAAACATCATTTTTAAGGTGTTCGAGTGTTGCAGCA
>CAZMZV010000082.1:0-3400 GCA_964570975.1 uncultured Methanotrichaceae archaeon
GGGACAGGAGATTCTCAGCAGATCCAGAGTTCTGATCGCCGGCGCAGGTGGCCTGGGCTCTGCCTCCTCATCGTATCTGGCGGCCGCCGGTGTGGGATTCATAAGAATAGTCGACTGCGATCATGTGGAGCTCAGCAACCTGAACCGGCAGATACTTCATCGCACACCTGGTCTCCGAAAGGCGATCTCAGCAGAGGATGCCCTCAAATCCTTGAACCCCTCGATCGAGGTGGAGGGATTAGATGTTTGTATAAGCAGGAACACAATAGACGATCTCGTAGCTGGCGTGGATCTCATAATCGATGCGATGGACAACTTTGAGGTGAGATATATATTGAATTACGCCGCATTAGAGTATGATCTGCCGCTTCTACACGGTGCGGTATCTGGTTTCGATGGGCAGGCTACAACCATAATCCCCGGCAGGTCTCCATGTCTCAGATGCATATTTCCCAAAGCTCCACCGAAGGAGACGCCGCCGGTAATCGGCGCGACATGCGGGGTGATAGGTTCGATACAAGCGACAGAAGCTATCAAGCTTCTCGTAGGTTCGGATGGATTGCTCATAAACAGACTCCTCATTTGGGACGGTCGATGCTCTCAGATGGATGAGATACATGTCGCTAGGAACGAGCTCTGCCCAGAATGCGGGAGAGGTTGATATGAAAGCACCTGAGCGCGTCACGATATCTATGGATGAGGAAACCTCAAGGCTATTTAAGAAGCTGAGGGATGAGCTTGGGGTATCTCAAAGCGAGCTGATGCGGGAATCGCTGAAGTTTTACAACCAGCACAGGAAAATATTCGATTTCATCGAGGACAGAAAGCTTTACACGCATGCTGAAATGCTTTCAGCCGGCGAGCATGTAATACTCGATATAGACCACTGGCTTCTATTCCTGAGCTTCATTGAGACCCATCCGGATGCTGAGAAGTTCTGGGAGAAGCACAAGGATGTATGCAAAGCACATGCAGAGCAGTTCAGGTACAGGCTTTACAATGCGGATGTTATACTGAAAAGACTGGAGGCATGTAATTTATTCAAGCTCAGCAAGAGCTCCGATAATGAATACACGCTCATACTCTCATCCGACCTGAGCAAGAAGTTCGTCAGAACCGAGGTCGAGGAGATACTGACAGGAATGGGGTTCTCGATAGAGCTGAAGGAGGATTTCGGAAAGATACGGGTTAAGCTCTTGCCGTGATCTACGGTATTTGAGGATGGCTCCTTTATGAAGAATTGGGTGCGGGTGCTGTGTTGAATGATGTTCAAAATCCAATAGAATGGGGCCGATTCACACGGATCTGCTGTGTTGAATAATGTTCAGAAATTCAATAGCAGAGAGCCAATTCATACGAATCAAAATTTTGATAAGAATCGATATCTAATGGCCACATTGCCTCGAATTATTCAACACAGCACACGGATCTGAAATTTGATAAAACCTAAGCTCCCCAACCATTAGGCAAAGGAGAGAGAATAATGAAGCACATAATATCGTTTCTTCTTCATATGGCAGTGCCTATTGCTCACTGCTAATCGCTATGCTTCGGCGTTGTATGCCTAAAAACGGGGGAGCTTAGGATAAAAATCGATGTCTGACGACTACATTGCCTCGAATTATTCAACACAGCAGGTGCGGGGGCAGCGAATATCGCGACTTTATCGAATGAAGCGTGCCCGCAAGCTATGCCAAAACCGGGGATTCCTAAAAACCCACCTTTTTGATATAAAATGTTGTTAATATAAGTATGCTGCAACACGCGAGCACCTTAAAAATGAGGTTTATAGGAATTCTCAACTATTTGTGGATAAAAAAGACTGACCTCTCCGGATAAGCGTTGAGGCCAGAAATTTGGACCTTTACCGCTTCTGCATCTCAGAAACACTCGATCCTTATTCGGGCACGTCCGACGAAAATACGCACAAAACTTTTTCACTCTATCATAAATTGCTATTAAAATCCCATAAAACATCAACTAATAGTAAAAAATATATATACAGAAAATCTGCTAGATCTGCACTCATGTGTGAGGGATTGTGGATTGGGTATATCGAGAGCGGGGATTGATAATCGACTTGCTGAGAGGGCGCTGGCCTTGATAGGTTTTGATGGCATGATTCAGTCTGAGCTCTCAAGGCTGCTAGGGATAAGCAGTAGCAGGTGCTCTCGTATCGTCTGCAGGCTCGAGAGACAGGGGCTCGTAAAGAGGAGCAAGATAACATTTCGAGGCAGGAGAACGTATCTCATAAGGCGATGCTTCTCGACGTCCTCGCTCGATAGGTACTTAGCTGAGCTTTATGTTCTTTTCCTACTGAATAATTCTGGCGAGCAGAAAAGGCGGAGGAGCTCGATTTGATTCTCTTAGAGATCATGCGGCCTGCTAATTGCTTCATGGCCGGAGTTGCAGCCCTCATTGGCATGATCTCCTCTGGAACGATCTCCCCTCAGCTCTCGTTATTGATATTCGCCGCGGTATTTCTCGTAACCGGTGGGGGCAACGTGGTAAACGACTACTTCGACAGGGAGATAGACGCCATCAATCGCCCGGATAGGCCGATACCGAGCGGCAGGATAAGACCCAGAGATGCTTTGATATGGTCACTCACGCTCTTCATTGCGGGTTGTGTTATAGCTGGCCTGATAAACCAGCAATGCCTCGCTCTGGCAGCTGCGAACTCGTTGGTTCTGATATTATATGCTGCACGCCTCAAAGGATTGCCGCTTCTCGGGAACATCGCAGTCTCATATCTGACAGGCACCACATTCCTCTTCGGCGGACTGGCCGCAACACCATCAGCCATAACGGCATTTCTCTCCATCCTATCAGCGCTTGCGACATTGAGCAGAGAGATAGTCAAGGATGTGGAGGATCTAGCTGGAGATCTGGCGAAGGGCGCTAGAACCCTTCCCGCATTCGTAGGAGAGAGAGCATCGTTCATTCTGGCATCTCTATCTTTGGTTGCAGCGATGATATTGAGCTATCTGGTGCCGCTCGGCCGCGAGTATCTTCTTACAATCACCATTGCGAATCTTGCATTTGTTCTGTCGATAAACAAGATGCTCCGGCATGATGCCTCCGGATCTCAGAGATGCATAAAGGCCGGTATGATGCTAGCACTGATCTCATTCCTCATAGGCTCGATCTTGTAGGCATCGAGTCAGGAAGACAGGGCTAATCCCAGCTTTTTTAAAGGATACAGCCCGTACGGGACCCGTCCGGATAAGCGCTGAGGTAGATCTTTGGACCCTTACCGCTTGGTCGTGTACTCGCTCTACTGAAGATCTTCACTAGAATCGAATGCAATGGATTTATTTCCTGCCAAAGAGCTATCAGTTCACCGGTTAGCGCTATTCAGTAATCTGAGTACGCCACCTACCGCTTCTGCATGTCAGAA
>CAZMZV010000083.1:0-3313 GCA_964570975.1 uncultured Methanotrichaceae archaeon
CAAAGTGTATATTGCACAGTGCTAATCGCTATGCTTCGGCGTTATATGCCTAAAAACTGGGGAGCTTAGGATCACCAGCAGAATCCTTACGAGTTGGTTCTCTTGTTATCTGTGAATCGCTAATTAAGTCCCTGCCAAAACGTAAGATTGACAGGTTGTGAAGAGCGTCTCAGGAAGACCACGCGACAGGCAGCCGAGCCGAGTTTGCTCAAGATAGGAGTTGGCGGATTGCGAAGAGCATCTCACTCAGAGTATCCTCGCCTCGATACCATCTGGTATTGAGAACGGGACGCCATGCCCTGGGACCACGATCTTGGCTAGCCTGCTTATTTTGCGCATGCTTTTAAGGGCAAGATCTCGATCTCTATGGATTCTGGGAGGCAATCCCTTGATATAATTGTTGACAGTTGGCAACGCATCGCCAGCGATCACCAACGGTTTCTCACGAATGCATAGAATTGATATGCTGTCTAGTGTATGGCCGGGTGTTTCGATTACTATAACATCCTTCGCCAATGTATAGCCCTCTCTCAAGCCGGAATGATATGCAAAAACATCTGCATTGCTGAAGATATCATTGTTGCCCGTGTGATCCTCATGAAGATGTGTGTTTACCACGACCTCAACATCATCTCTTGATATGCCAAGCTGATTGAGATTGCTTAAGATGACATCCCTCGAGTCATGCGAGCCGGTGTCAACTACTATCATTTTATCCGAAATTATAAGCGTCACAGATGAACTGGCATAGTGTATCCTTCCAGCCGCGTCTCTCTCCAGAACGCCCGGCTTTACGAGTGAGATCTTCATGTGATCACCTAGGGTGGAGGGCAGCTGAAATCCCGCTCTTCCAAGGAGTGTGGAAGCGTGCGCAGGCAGCTGATCTCTAATTCCCTCAGCGCGTTCTATATCTTGCTTCAGCAAGGCAGACGGAACAACATTCTCGTCAAACTGCTATAAAAATGAGCACGGATGGAGTCACAGTCAGCCGGCCTGTTGACGTCCGTTCAGGTAGGAGTTTCCGGCGTTCGACATCCCTCGCTTAGACGAAATGTGGGAAGAGAAGCTCTGCCCTTCAGGATGGCCTTCAGGAGGGAGTAGATGACATTGGTTCCTCAAGTCAACTACTCCCGTCCTTGAATGAGCTTGTTTCTAAGGAGTAGGTCCAAGTCGAGGTTTGAGTACCGAACACGCAACAGATCTGCGCATATGCCCACAGCCAAGATTAAACGCATTTATCCCTCGATCTCCGACTTCAGTCGTTCATCGAGGACAGTTCGATTCAGTCTTGCCTTCTTGAGCGATCTCATAGTGAATTCATCACATTCTAAGCCGCGCAAGCTGGCACCCGTCAGATCTACATTTGTCATCTCAACCATATGCATTTTGACGTCGGTGAGCGCCGCGCCTGCAAGATTCGAGTTCGTCAGGAATACGGTATCCATATCGGCCTTCTTGATCTGCACGCCACGCATATCTACATCTCTGAGATCGATATTAAATAAGAAGACCTTATTGAGCTTCACGCCGCTCAGATTTATCCCTGTAACTTTTATGGAATCGAGCGTAACCTCTGAAACATCTGCACCTGCTAGGTTTGCTCCGCTCAAATCGGCATATCTCATCTTGCAGCCAGTGAGGTCTGCATTCCTGAGATCGGCCTCCGTGAGATCCGCATAATCGATACTGGCATATCTCATATCTGCGCCGATCAACTTGGCCCTCATCATGTAAGATCTCGTGAAGTCGGATCCACGCAGCTGTGCACCGCTTAGGTTCGCGCCGTAGAGCTCCGCCCTGGAGAACTGGCTTTTCTCAAACCTTCCATTGCTGAGATCGGCCCAGCTGAGATGCGCACCGACGAAGTTAGCATGGTTTAAAGACGCCCTAGCGAATACGGCTCCCGTGAGATCGGTACGGAAGAATCTCGTACCGGACATCTCCGCATCAGTAAGATCGACATCGTTCATCGAGGCCTCTGTGCAGTCCGTCAGCGTGAGATTCGCATTGATCAAGCACGCCCCGCTCAGCTTCGCCTCTCGCAGCTTAGCTCTGGATAGATCCGCATTGCTCAGATTCGCCCCGCTCAGATCTGCCATTGTCAAGTCTGCGCCGGCCAATGATGCGCCTTCTAGGTTTGCGTTTACGAGCCATGCCGATCTGAGGTAAGCACCGCTGAGATTCACGCCTCTGAGATCCGCTTCGCTCAGATCGGACTGGTTGAGGTGTGCGCCGGAGAGATCTCTTCCACTGAGATCGGAAAATCTGAGATCTGATCTCTCTTTGATATCAAGTGCATATGAGAGAGACGGCAAAAGCATCAGAACAATCATTACTTTTAGCATTTTGTACACTTCCGCATTCGACATCATTCCGCTACCCACCTCACGCAAACCTCCATCTTGGATTCAACGAGTCGAGGTACTTTATGTTCGGAAAGCTGTAAGGCGCTGTATAATAACTACTATCCTTGACAACACCATAGTAGCTATCCACCGCGAGCCACTTATCCTTGTTATCGGTATCCTCGACTATGATCCAGAGGTGGCCTTGGTTCTCGAATCCACTTGGATCATACATATATTTTATGTTGTAGCCGAAGTCTGTATAAAGATTTGCCAGCTTCTGGGAGCCATCGTAGCACATGCCTAGGGGAGTTACAGGAAACATTGTAAGTCTGCTTACCGCCTTTATGAAGTTCTGGTTGTCGGTCATTTTGTATGTTTTATTCTTTTGTATCTCCTCAATCGGTATTACCTGCATCGGGCCTGTGCTCTTTGGCGGCTCCATCCACATGTCCGCTAATCTCGGAGCACCTCCGTTGGGGGTCAGATATACCGTCTTGCCGCTGGGGAGATTTACAGTAACATAAGATCGCTCAGGTTTTGCATCGTATCCATGCGACGCCAGAAAGAACGCCAGATCGGTTACTGTTATACCGATATCCTCATAGCTTGAGATGAAGAGCCAAAGATCGTTGATCTCATCAGCATGTGAATGACCGAATGTTGATACGATAAGCAAAAATGCCAGTATCGCCCGTGATCTCTTCGGAGACGTCTCGGCCATCCTAAGTACATAGCTTTAAGCGGGATATAATATCTTTCCCTCTCTGTGGACGTATACGAATAATGATTACGTGTTTCTGACATGCAGAAGCGGTTCTAAATTTCTGGCCTCGGCGCCTATCCGGACAGGTCCCTGGTTAGATCTTCTCGTGACGGCTCCCGCGACTGAAGTCGCAGGCATCTACGGATTTATACCGATGCTGTGCCGCCCCACAGCAAGTACGAGGTGTCATATCGTCGCTTTG
>CAZMZV010000084.1:0-3306 GCA_964570975.1 uncultured Methanotrichaceae archaeon
AATGAAGCACATAATATCGTTTCTTCTTCATATGGCAAAGTGTATATTGCACAGTGCTAATCGCTATGCTTCGGCGTTATATGCCTAAAAACTGGGGAGCTTAGGATCACCAGCAGAATCCTTACGAGTTGGTTCTCTTGTTATCTGTGAATCGCTAATTAAGTCCCTGCCAAAACGTAAGATTGACAGGTTGTGAAGAGCGTCTCAGGAAGACCACGCGACAGGCAGCCGAGCCGAGTTTGCTCAAGATAGGAGTTGGCGGATTGCGAAGAGCATCTCACTCAGAGTATCCTCGCCTCGATACCATCTGGTATTGAGAACGGGACGCCATGCCCTGGGACCACGATCTTGGCTAGCCTGCTTATTTTGCGCATGCTTTTAAGGGCAAGATCTCGATCTCTATGGATTCTGGGAGGCAATCCCTTGATATAATTGTTGACAGTTGGCAACGCATCGCCAGCGATCACCAACGGTTTCTCACGAATGCATAGAATTGATATGCTGTCTAGTGTATGGCCGGGTGTTTCGATTACTATAACATCCTTCGCCAATGTATAGCCCTCTCTCAAGCCGGAATGATATGCAAAAACATCTGCATTGCTGAAGATATCATTGTTGCCCGTGTGATCCTCATGAAGATGTGTGTTTACCACGACCTCAACATCATCTCTTGATATGCCAAGCTGATTGAGATTGCTTAAGATGACATCCCTCGAGTCATGCGAGCCGGTGTCAACTACTATCATTTTATCCGAAATTATAAGCGTCACAGATGAACTGGCATAGTGTATCCTTCCAGCCGCGTCTCTCTCCAGAACGCCCGGCTTTACGAGTGAGATCTTCATGTGATCACCTAGGGTGGAGGGCAGCTGAAATCCCGCTCTTCCAAGGAGTGTGGAAGCGTGCGCAGGCAGCTGATCTCTAATTCCCTCAGCGCGTTCTATATCTTGCTTCAGCAAGGCAGACGGAACAACATTCTCGTCAAACTGCTATAAAAATGAGCACGGATGGAGTCACAGTCAGCCGGCCTGTTGACGTCCGTTCAGGTAGGAGTTTCCGGCGTTCGACATCCCTCGCTTAGACGAAATGTGGGAAGAGAAGCTCTGCCCTTCAGGATGGCCTTCAGGAGGGAGTAGATGACATTGGTTCCTCAAGTCAACTACTCCCGTCCTTGAATGAGCTTGTTTCTAAGGAGTAGGTCCAAGTCGAGGTTTGAGTACCGAACACGCAACAGATCTGCGCATATGCCCACAGCCAAGATTAAACGCATTTATCCCTCGATCTCCGACTTCAGTCGTTCATCGAGGACAGTTCGATTCAGTCTTGCCTTCTTGAGCGATCTCATAGTGAATTCATCACATTCTAAGCCGCGCAAGCTGGCACCCGTCAGATCTACATTTGTCATCTCAACCATATGCATTTTGACGTCGGTGAGCGCCGCGCCTGCAAGATTCGAGTTCGTCAGGAATACGGTATCCATATCGGCCTTCTTGATCTGCACGCCACGCATATCTACATCTCTGAGATCGATATTAAATAAGAAGACCTTATTGAGCTTCACGCCGCTCAGATTTATCCCTGTAACTTTTATGGAATCGAGCGTAACCTCTGAAACATCTGCACCTGCTAGGTTTGCTCCGCTCAAATCGGCATATCTCATCTTGCAGCCAGTGAGGTCTGCATTCCTGAGATCGGCCTCCGTGAGATCCGCATAATCGATACTGGCATATCTCATATCTGCGCCGATCAACTTGGCCCTCATCATGTAAGATCTCGTGAAGTCGGATCCACGCAGCTGTGCACCGCTTAGGTTCGCGCCGTAGAGCTCCGCCCTGGAGAACTGGCTTTTCTCAAACCTTCCATTGCTGAGATCGGCCCAGCTGAGATGCGCACCGACGAAGTTAGCATGGTTTAAAGACGCCCTAGCGAATACGGCTCCCGTGAGATCGGTACGGAAGAATCTCGTACCGGACATCTCCGCATCAGTAAGATCGACATCGTTCATCGAGGCCTCTGTGCAGTCCGTCAGCGTGAGATTCGCATTGATCAAGCACGCCCCGCTCAGCTTCGCCTCTCGCAGCTTAGCTCTGGATAGATCCGCATTGCTCAGATTCGCCCCGCTCAGATCTGCCATTGTCAAGTCTGCGCCGGCCAATGATGCGCCTTCTAGGTTTGCGTTTACGAGCCATGCCGATCTGAGGTAAGCACCGCTGAGATTCACGCCTCTGAGATCCGCTTCGCTCAGATCGGACTGGTTGAGGTGTGCGCCGGAGAGATCTCTTCCACTGAGATCGGAAAATCTGAGATCTGATCTCTCTTTGATATCAAGTGCATATGAGAGAGACGGCAAAAGCATCAGAACAATCATTACTTTTAGCATTTTGTACACTTCCGCATTCGACATCATTCCGCTACCCACCTCACGCAAACCTCCATCTTGGATTCAACGAGTCGAGGTACTTTATGTTCGGAAAGCTGTAAGGCGCTGTATAATAACTACTATCCTTGACAACACCATAGTAGCTATCCACCGCGAGCCACTTATCCTTGTTATCGGTATCCTCGACTATGATCCAGAGGTGGCCTTGGTTCTCGAATCCACTTGGATCATACATATATTTTATGTTGTAGCCGAAGTCTGTATAAAGATTTGCCAGCTTCTGGGAGCCATCGTAGCACATGCCTAGGGGAGTTACAGGAAACATTGTAAGTCTGCTTACCGCCTTTATGAAGTTCTGGTTGTCGGTCATTTTGTATGTTTTATTCTTTTGTATCTCCTCAATCGGTATTACCTGCATCGGGCCTGTGCTCTTTGGCGGCTCCATCCACATGTCCGCTAATCTCGGAGCACCTCCGTTGGGGGTCAGATATACCGTCTTGCCGCTGGGGAGATTTACAGTAACATAAGATCGCTCAGGTTTTGCATCGTATCCATGCGACGCCAGAAAGAACGCCAGATCGGTTACTGTTATACCGATATCCTCATAGCTTGAGATGAAGAGCCAAAGATCGTTGATCTCATCAGCATGTGAATGACCGAATGTTGATACGATAAGCAAAAATGCCAGTATCGCCCGTGATCTCTTCGGAGACGTCTCGGCCATCCTAAGTACATAGCTTTAAGCGGGATATAATATCTTTCCCTCTCTGTGGACGTATACGAATAATGATTACGTGTTTCTGACATGCAGAAGCGGTTCTAAATTTCTGGCCTCGGCGCCTATCCGGACAGGTCCCTGGTTAGATCTTCTCGTGACGGCTCCCGCGACTGAAGTCGCAGGCATCTACGGATTTATACCGATGCTG
>CAZMZV010000085.1:0-3287 GCA_964570975.1 uncultured Methanotrichaceae archaeon
CCGATCACGTTGCTGTTGAAGTTGGCCTCAAGGACGCCTGTGCAGCAGTTCTCCTGCAGAGCCTCTTCTTTACCATCAGCATCAAAACCGTACAGCCTGGTCTTGACCTCGGTGTTCTTCTGCAGGTGCTCAGCGTGTGTATACATCTCTGTCACGACGGCGCCGATCCTGTAGTTCTGGACGCAGAGCTTCTCGATCCACTTCTGGTCGTATGTGCCTGTCTGGTATGACACAGGCATGTACTCGAACTCAGCTTCCTTTGTGAAGTTTATGTAGTCCATCGGATAACCGCCTGTCGGGTACTCACAACCTGTGTACAGCGGACCATACTCCTTATTCAGCTGCCTCTCAGCCTCGAGCTCTGTCCTCTCTATGATCACGTTACCGGATCCGGACTCCTTCTCGACAAGCTTGGCGCCTGCATAGCCGTACTGTGTAGAGATGATCATCTCTACGTTCTTGTAGCCGACGCCCTTAATGGTCGCCTTCTCGTACATGTAGTTGGCTGCGCTGGCCATGCCGACAAGGGCCAAAGCAACAACTACGAGAACAGCTAGTTCTCTCTTCATTTCGTTCCCACCTCCATTTTATTACCCTCAATTATAGGATCGATACCTCAATAAGCATTGAGGTCTCCTCGAGATCCCGTCAGGATCCAGACCTCCCGCCTGGCTGATGCACGCAGAAAAAACGACTGCGTCCATCAAACCCAACCCCGCTCCACCGCAAAGGCCGGGCTCCCTGACAGACCTCTCGGGTTCAGGGTACCTGATCTTAAGACACACGTCAAATATTTCAGTGTTTTGCTCAGGCACAGTTCTGACTTCCTATTAATGGCATATAAACATAACGGGTACGCAGACCATATCACAGCATATCACTATATCACAGCATATCTATTATTCTGCTAGCTATGTCTCTCCACGCCGAACATTTGGATGTGGTTGTGTGTGAGAAATTGATATTCATCGCTCTGATGTGGTCTGCCTCCAACAACTCATCCCCTCCCGGCAGGACGATTCTTTCCGGCCAGATATCCCCAAGGGGATAACTTCAAGAGGTGTTTCCGGTATCGACGAGAATCAGAGGCACGCAAGCGAGTTTGGATCTGTTGCTTTTTTCTCACACCCTTCCGATAGCAAAGTTAATACGTTGTGAATGGATCATACGCAGGGGCTCCGGTAGTGTAGTCAGGTCAATCATTCCGGCCTTTCGAGCCGAAGACTCGGGTTCAAATCCCGACCGGAGCATCTCTCAGTATCTTGTATCCTTACGCGATATTAGGGCGTTGAAATCTTTTGAATAATTTGCAATAGTCCCGGGCGGATTCGAACCGCCGTCGCTGGCTCCAAAGGCCGGCAGGATTGTCCCCTACCCCACGGGACTCCGATTCGCTTCTTGCTCTGTCTATATATATCTCCTTCTACCCTGCTAATTTGATGAGAGGGCAGGACCAGAGGAAGCTCCTCGAGATCCTCAGGGTTATAGCAGAGGCCGGAAGGCCCATGGGCGCCAGAGCGATCTCGGATATACTGAGCAGCAGGGGCTACAGCATAGGGGAGCGCGCGATCCGCTACAACCTCAGGATTCTGGATGAGATGGGCTTCACAAAGAGGCACGGTTACTCTGGAAGGGTCGTGACGCATCTCGGCCTGAAGGAGCTGAGGGACGCGCTGATCGGGGAGCGCATAGGATTCGTCAACACGCTGATAGAGGAGTATATGCTGCGCACCACATTCGATTTCTCGAAGGGCGATCTGGTCGCTAATATAAGCATTGTCGAGAGAGACAAGATCGATAGCGCGCTATCCATAATGGAAGAGGTCGCGTCCTCTGGCTATTCAGGAGATCTCGTCTATGTATCATCTGATGATCCCGAAGTAGAGATCGCCGAGGGCTGCGCCATGATCGGGACGGTCTGCAGCATAACCATCGACGGTCTCCTTCTCAAGGCCGGCATACCGGTGAACACGACATTCGCGGGCGTTCTCGAGGTTAGAGATGGCGAGCTCTACAGATTCTCGGACCTCATCGCTTACACCGGGACCTCGATAGACCCGATGCGCGCATTCATCGCCAGACGGATAGCCAGAGTGATGGACGCTGTCCAGAAAGGCGCCGGAAAGGTGCTTGCGAACGTCAGGGAGGTGCCGGTTAGTGCCTGTGATGATGCCGAACGCATCCTGGAGCGCGCGAGCCCGCTCGTCGGGCGGATTGTGGTTGGCGAGCCGGGCCAGCCGGTCCTAGGCTGTCCTGTGGCGGCGGGGCGTATCGGCATAGTGATCTGCGCGGGCGTCAACGCTCCCGTGGCGGTTCAAGAGTGCGGAATACGCATAAACACATCCCCGATATCCGCGATGATCTCTTATGAGAAGCTCTCTCGGATAAGGTTTAATAAGGGTTGAGAGTGGCGATAAGAGGGGTCATAAAATGGCTTTGAGAATTGTTATATCAGATCCAAAGAGCGGAAAAGCATATCAGGTTGAGTTGAAGGACGCGAGCAAGCTTTTGGGCAAGAAGATCGGGGACACGATCGAGGGCGACCTCATCGGCCTGCCCGGCTACAGGGTCATGATAACGGGCGGCAGCGATCGCGATGGATTCCCGATGCGCAGCGATCTTCCTGGGATGCAGCGGAAGAGGTTGCTTCTCACCGGCGGCGTCGGCTACAAGCCGCGCGTGAAGGGGCAGAAGAGGCGAAAGAGCGTCTGCGGCAGGGAGGTCTCTCCGAACACCAGCCAGCTCAACGTCAAGATAACGGAACACGGCGCGAAGCCCGTCGAGGAGCTAATCAAATCATAGGCGGCCCAGGAGCGAGCACGCCCTCTCGAGAGGCGCAGGCAGACGGCCGCGCTGGATATCCTTCATTGTGAGAGGATCCAGCATCGAAAAGAGCATATCCATAGATCTGTCGCTCCTCATCACCCTGTCCACGAGTTTTCTTATGCGCACGGAACCTCTCAGAGGAGCGCCCAGCTCCCTCTCGATTCTCGCAGTGTATGTTTCCAGACTCTCTCCGCGGATATGGGATGCTGCGACCTCTCCAGCTATCCTTCCGGCGACCATGGCCAGCGGCACACCGCCGCCGCTTGTAGCCATGACATGTCCTGCAGCATCCCCTGCGAGCATGAATTTGTCCCTCTGAATCCTCTCGGGCATGCCTCCGGAGGGTACGAGACCGCGCATGATCGCTGTCACTTCTCCACACCTCAAACGCCTGCTTGCCTGTGGGTGCTCCTCTATGAACCTTCTCAGGAGCTGTGAGAGCGATGCTCCTGGCGCGTAAG
>CAZMZV010000086.1:0-3211 GCA_964570975.1 uncultured Methanotrichaceae archaeon
TAAATTAAAATCTGGTGTAAGAAACCAGACAGACGATTACATGAGGAACTCAAAGGAATTATTCAACACAGCACGAGGGAAGATATCTTTTTATTCGAAAAGAATCAAGCTCGTGCCGTGGAAGAGAAAAAATCGCTAGCTGATATTAACGAGAGGATTCTTGATGGAAGCGCAAGGGTTGTGACGGCCGAGGAGATGCCGGATATCGTGGAGGAGCTCGGGCCAGATGGCGCTGTACGCGAGGTGGATGTTGTGACCACCGGCACCTTCGGCGCGATGTGCTCCTCGGGAGTCTTCTTAAACCTCGGGCACAGCGATCCTCCGATAAAGATAGAAAGAGCCTGGCTGAACCATGTGGAGGCCTACGGTGGTATAGCCGCGGTCGATCTCTTTCTGGGTGCAACACAGCCGTCCGAGGACAAGGGCATAGAGTATGGTGGGGCACACGTAATAGAGGATCTCGTATCTGGAAAGCCGGTCGAGGTTGTGGGTGAAGGTGTGGGCACCGACTGTTATCCGAGATTGGAGATCGAGACAACGCTCCAGCTCGAGGACTTCAACCAAGCCGTTATGGTAAATCCCAGAAACGCATATCAGAGATATAATGCTGCTACGAACTCGTCCGAGAGGACGCTTCACACCTACATGGGCACGCTGCTCCCGAGATATGGCAATGTCCATTACAGCGGTGCGGGCGTTCTCAATCCCATATCAAACGATCCAGGTTTCGAATACATAGGCGTGGGGGTTAGAATATTTCTCGGCGGTGCGCAGGGGTATATTGTAGGATCTGGAACCCAGCACAGCCCGGGAACAGGATTCGCTACGCTCATGGTCACAGGAGATCTCAAGAGCATGAGCAACGAATTTCTAAGGGCGGCCACCTTTACAAAATACGGTCCCACATTGTATTTGGGTGTGGGAGTGCCTATACCAATACTTAACGAGAGGCTTGCGCTCACCACTGCTGTGAGGGATAAAGACATCATGGTCCCGGTTGTCGATTATGGTGTGCAGAGAAGGGATAGGCCGGTACTGAGAAGCGTGAGCTATGCGGAGCTGAAATCGGGCATCGTGGAGATAAACAGGCATGAGATCCCCACGTCTTCGCTATCAAGCTTCTACATGGCCAGAAAGGTCGCTAGAACCCTGAAGGAGTGGATAGAGAAGGGCGCGTTTACTCTTACCCAGCCAGCGGAGCCTCTAGCCAGAGCTACAGTTATAAGACCCATGAAACAGACGAAGGAGCTTCCGTATGTAGGGGACGTGATGAATAGAAATGTTGTGACGGTGAGCGAGCACATCAGCGTTCCAGAGGCTGCGCGCACGATCGTAGGAAGCAGGTTCGATCATCTTCCTGTTGTATCTGACGAAGGAAAGCTCATAGGGATAATAACCACCTGGGATATATCAAAAGCAGTGGCGAACGGGCAGATCTCCAGCGTTTCGGAGATAATGACCAGGAGGGTGTATTCCGCATCTCCGGACGAACCGATCGAGCTCGCCGCAAGAACCATGGACATACACAACATCTCGGCCCTGCCAGTGGTGGACAAAGCGGGCCATGTTATAGGAATGATAACAAGCGATGACCTGAGCAGGCTTTTCGCGGGGAGGCGACCGAGATGAAGCTTATGCTAAGGGTCGCGCCAGGCATAGTCAGAAAGCCGCTGATAGCATCGGTCATACTAGAGACTGGTGCTCTCATCAACATCGAGAGGGCCAGCATAGATGCTGTAAGTGGTGAGATAGTGCTCGATGTTTCTGACGATATGTGCAAGCAGGTCAAGGAGGCATTCGAGAGCCGAGGTGTCGATGTTATACTTCTTGAGATCCCCGTGACGAGGAACGAGGATGAATGCGTTCACTGTGGCGCATGTGTTGCTATATGTCCCACCGGCACATTCAGATTCGATGACTGGAAGGTAGTGGCAGACGCTGGAAAGTGCATCCAGTGCGGGGCGTGTGTTTCAGCATGTCCTCATCGCGCTCTTCAGCTTGTGCTCAGGTGAAGCTCATTCAAGCATATGGCCTAGCTCACTGCCAGCAGCTCACTGCTCCGGATAATATGGACCGAGCGTGGAGAGTAGAGCTGCTATCAAGAAAGCTTATCCGAGTGGTGTTATCGGGATGTGCGAATCGAACGCAACAATTGCACTGAAGGTCCCGCGCTCGATGGGCGAGCGGATCCGCAGGCAGCTCCTCGATATGGGAGTCCTGGATAAGAAAAAGCGTATCCGCTCCGATGATTCATATGTTTATCTCCCTCTTCTCGAAGCATGTACTGGCTTGAATCTCCTCAAGGAGAACGCGGATTTTGAGCTAGTGGAGGTAGAGTTCGAGGAGGATCTCAGAAGGATCTCTGTGGAGGAGATACTGGGAAGAAGGCCGAGCTTCGAGACCATCGGGGACATAGCGATAGTGGAGGATGAAGAGCCGGAGAGGGTTGCAGAGGCGATAATGGCTGTCTACAGAGGCGTTCGCACCGTCTTAACACCAATATCTGAGGTTGAGGGGGAATTCAGGCTCCGGAGATACAGGTACATCGCTGGCGAGAAGAAAACAGCGACTGTGCACCGCGAGCACGGGATACGCTACAAGATCGATCTCGAATGTGCTTATTTCTCTCCAAGGCTGAGCACCGAACGACTCAGGGTTGCAGGACAGGTTCAGCCGGGTGATACTGTGCTGGATATGTTCGCGGGCGTCGGCCCCTTCTCCCTTCTCGCTGCCAAGCGAGGGGCAAGGGTTATCGCTATCGACAAGAACCCACATGCTGTAAACTTGCTGAAGGAGAACGCCAGGCTGAATCGTCTTGATATAGAGATCCTGGAGGGGGATGCGAGAGTTATCGCAAAAGATCTAGTCGGGATAGCGGATCACGTCATAATGAACCTGCCCCACTCGGCATCGCTCTTCCTCAAAGAAGCGATTGGTGCTGCCAAGAACGGCGGTGTAGTTCATTACTATACATTTGCTCCGGAGAACGATCTCTACCGAGACGTCGAGATCATAAGGGGAACCGCGAAGGCAGAGA
Source organism: uncultured Methanotrichaceae archaeon (assembly GCA_964570975.1). GTDB lineage: Archaea > Halobacteriota > Methanosarcinia > Methanotrichales > Methanotrichaceae > Methanothrix_B. Next base: position 3,038 of record CAZMZV010000086.1, read on the forward strand.
ACTCTGAAATCGCAATTCTGTACAAAGGCATAGTTAGAAGCTATGCTCCGAGGATTTACAATGTTGTTATCGACTTCAGAGTAGAGCGCTCTCGGACCTCTCCGGATAAGCTCTGATGAAATTTAGACCTTTACCGCTTCTGCATGTCAGAAACACTTAATCCTTATTCGGACA
>CAZMZV010000087.1:0-3191 GCA_964570975.1 uncultured Methanotrichaceae archaeon
TTATTCGGACAGGTCCCCAACGACAAACCGAAAATATTATATCTGTAAAGAGTCTTATAATATTACATTAAAAGTCGATATGTTCTCTTAAGACGACAGCTATTGTTTCGACTCTAAGTTCTTGGTGAGTGGTGGGTATGGCAGATCTATACAAAAAAATGATTGACGAGGCCATGATGGCCCAGCGTGCAGATGTTGAGACCGTGAAGAAAAAGAGAGGGCAGGACTTCGTAATCAGCGACACGAAGGCATATGTCGATGTGGTCAACAAGATGAAGGCAGCAGATGGTCAGTCCAAGGCTGTGATAAAGCTTCATGTGGACTCTGTAAATGCGCATTATGATATACTGAGTTCTCTAACTAAAACAATAAGGCCGGAAGACGATCCGTTTGTCGAGCACTATCAGACGCCGGCTATAATGGAAATCCTGTACGAAGAGGACGAGAGCTTCAAGAAGAGCGTTGATTCATTCATCCAGGCTGTAGCCAAGGCAGAGGCGCTGATCGGACGGGAGGTTGTGCGGAGATATGGTGGCTTCTACGGCCCAACGTGTGTTGTTGATTTTGCCCTCATACCCGGATCGACAAGCAATGTCGTCAACAGAATACTCAAGACTGTGAACATACCGGATCACCACAAACAGGCGATTCTGGCAGCGAAATCGTGGGGAATGAATACCTCCTACGGCATAGGAGAGGTCTTCGCCCATGAGATAGAGGCCGGAGCGACGCTCTCTGATGCGATTAAGAAAGAGATCGAGATGATCCAGAGAGTTTACAAGACTCCGATAGAGGCGCAGGCTGAGCTTATGGATGCGGCCGGACATACGTCATTTGATGTAAGAAAGTACATGGAGAGCTACAAGAAAAAGATGCGAGGAGCTGTTAAAGCTGCGATGGATGATGGTGTGCATTACGGCAATATAGTAACAGTTCCGGCGTACTGTGTTGGAGACGTAGCGCATCACATCGCTCAGTCCACCTTCAACATGTGCAAAGACGATGTCGTAATGGCGACGATCGAAGCAACCACTGAGGTCATGGAATCGACGCTGAACAACGCTGTCGACAAGATCAAGAATGAGTACCAGCCGCTGGCGCTTGCGACCGGAGCCTCCGCATGTGCTGTGGAGCATATACTCGAGCTCGATGGCTTTAATGCGATAATGATCGTGGACCTTCTCACGAAGAGATTCCACAACTACGTGCAGCTCTATCCGACGAGGAGTGCTGCAGCCGAGCTCCACAACTGCGATTTCATGGATATGATTCTGAGGGGATGGAAGTACTTAGATAAAGCCATGCGCATGCGGAACGGCAGCCAGACGAAGGTCGTACCCAAGGTCCTGGGATTCGATGTGGATCTCGATCCGATACATAAGAATGAAGTTCTGATGAATCCGCAGAGATACGCATATCCGGGATGCGCGATATCTGTTAGGTTCTCCGCTCTTATGAGGCTCGCCGATTATCCGTGCCTGCTAACAAGCGAGCCCGTGACTGCAACGATGATGACAAACATAATAGCGCTCCACAAAGAGAAGGCTGCATCTCCTGCAAGGGTATGTAAGGACTGTGCTGCGGCATCTCTGATAGATTTCAGACACACATACTGTCAGTGGAAGGAAGCGGTGTGAGGGGTATCTGATGAGATGCTATCTCTGCGCTCTCGAGGGCAGGAATACAGAGGCTGTTGCGATATGCATCGTATGCGGCATGGGCGTCTGCATGGACCATCTGGTGAGAGATGAGATAGAGGTCTGGGAGGGCGGATACCCCTTCCCAGCTAAGAAGCTCAAGAGAAAACTGCCCAGAATATTGTGCAAACCATGCTATGCGGTCTACCATGAGGGATGAGAGATGTCCCTAGCTAAGAGATGCTTTGCTGAGGCTGTGGGCACGTTTATTCTGGTGTACTTCGGCGCTGGTGCAGCTGCAATAACCCTCATGATCGCTAAGGGCGCCAGCCAGCCCAATCCATTCAACATCGGGATTGGAGCGCTCGGCGGCCTAGGCGACTGGTTCGCGATAGGCATGGCCTTCGCAATAGCAATAGCAGGAGTCATCTATGCCCTTGGAAGGGTATCAGGCGCACATATAAATCCGGCTGTTACAATAGCGCTGTGGGCCACGAAGAGGTTCCCGACTGGAGATGTTGTTCCGTATCTGATATCGCAGCTGATCGGTGCGTCTCTGGGATCTATGTTATTCGCTTTAAGTGCTGGATCCGAAGCTGTAACGATTGGTGGTCTGGGTGCGACTGCTCCTTTCCCCGGCATCACATTCGGTCAGGCAATACTCGCCGAGGCAATCGGTACATTTCTTCTGATGCTTGTGATAATGGGCATAGCGGTTGACGAGCGCGCCCCACAGGGTTTCGCAGGTCTGATCATAGGTCTTACAGTAGGTGGCATTATAACAACAACCGGAAATATAGCAGGCTCATCGCTGAATCCGGCGAGGACTTTTGGCCCTTATCTAATAGACCATATCATGGGCGGTCCTGTGCTGTGGAGCTATTACCCGATATACATCGTGGGCCCGATCCTCGGTGCGGTTATCGCAGCGTTTCTGTACGATATCCTGACCAAAGAGTAGATTCCCTACGAATCTCTCCCTTTTTCTGTGCCGAATAAGTATGATGTTGTGCTATGCCCATCGATTTTTATCAAAATTTGGATTTCCACGAATCGTCGTGGGTTTCTAAAAACCACCTTTTTGATATAATATATTATTAATACAAGTATGCTGCAACAAGTGAGAATCTTAAAAGGGAGGTTTATAGGAATCCTCCGTCTCCATGCTATATGAAATTCAAAAGTCGTCAACACAGCAGAGAGTTCTGAAATCGTAATTTTATCTCAAGATGTGTTTGATCTAAAGCTGTCGATTCTCATTAAAACTCTGACTTGCGTGAATTTATCATCTGCTATCTGAGATTCAGACCTGTCCGGATAAGCGCTGAGGACAGAAATTTGGACCTTTACCGCTTCTGCAATCCTTATTCGGACACCTCCTAAGATTCAGAGTTATTTGGCATAACATCTCACAGCTATGGTGTGAAGCAGCACTCTTCAGGCTGCGATAAGCTCGATAAAGCAGCAAAATCAATTTCACAAACCTTTTATACCATGTATGGTGTTTAGCTTTTACGGAGGAAAAACAATGACCGGCGAACCGTTGGCAGTGGA
>CAZMZV010000088.1:0-3170 GCA_964570975.1 uncultured Methanotrichaceae archaeon
AGACGTGTACCATCAAGCGAGATAACATGGGCAACTGGTACGCGATTCTGACAACCGATATGGGTGATGCTCCAGAGAATATCGAGCCTCGAAGAGCAATAGGCGTTGATGTGGGGCTGAAAAACGCTGTTACGCTGTCAACCGGTGAAACCATGGAATACCCCAGATACTACAAACAACTGGAGAAGAAGCTGGCGGCGGCACAAAGAGCGCTATCCAGAAAGGTCGAGGGCTTAAAAAACTATCAGAAGGACAAACTCAGAGTCGCAAAGATACATCAGAAAATCCAAAACCTGAGGAGGGACTTTCTGCATAAGCTCTCAAGGAAGCTTGTGGATACGGCGGATCTAATTGTATTTGAAAAACTGAGCATCAAGAACATGCTCCAGAATCACAGCTTGGCGAAGCATATTTCAGATCGTGCATGGGGCACATTGATTCAGTACACGACTTACAAGGCTGAGAGGGCCGGTAACTCTGTAGAGTTGATCGATGCGCACCACACGACACAGAGATGTTCAAACTGTGATTTCATGGTAACAAAAACGTTGAAGGATCGAGTCCATGACTGTACACGCCGTGGATTAAAACTCGATCGAGATCATAACGCTGCATTGAATATAATCACCCTCAGACTGAGGTAGAGCCTGTCGGGATACCGGATAACCGGATCGACAAAGTCGGAGCGCAGGATGCACGCAAATTCATTGGCGGGAGGAAGTCACAAAGTGGGGCTTTCTATAACTCCTGTTGGAGATTGGAGCATATCAACGCGTATTTTATGATATAAATTTTATATAAAAAATACCGTTTTAGAAATCTTCATGAGAATACTCCTAAAACCCCGACTTGGTCGCAAAACCAAGCTAAATAGCATACAGGTGCACAGCCATCGCTCGTTAGAGAGAGAACGAAGTTTTTAGGAATCCCCGTCTCTAGTGGATATGATGTTTACCATTCCCACTTTGCGTCTGTAATTCCTTGTGCTTTAAGCTTCTCCTTAAGCTTCTTGCCCTCTTCCTCAGTGTTAAAAGTCTGTTCCACCTTCTTCCCACTCTTATCTGTATAGGTTACTTTCATTGTTATACCCTTCTTGTGTCCTCACCTCATAGTTTAATAGGCTTGTGCTGAGAGCTTATCTAAATAATTATAAAAAGTCAATTAAGGATTTTTACAGCTCTGGTTTTTGATATAAAATCAAGGGTTCAGTCCAGTCTTATAGCCGTATCATCGAGCTCAACAGCATCCGGACTCGCAGGATTCATGATATTGAGCTAGCTATTCCTGAGGCACTCTTCAATGAATAGTTCACGACTGAATCAAGAGGCATTGGCGCAATTTCTGATCAATTTACAGCAATACGATATGCTTCGTTGTTGCGGTGCTCGAATCTCCTCGCGAAAAACGCTCATGACTGAAGGTAACCTGTTTGGATGAAAATGGCTTGGATCTTAGTGCCAAACACTCAGGGAGCCACGGTCACATGGTTCGGAGGCATTTTTGTACCATATCTATCCTCTTATCAGAACGCCCATCCGAGGATATGAAGTATTATGACCATCAGAGCACCGAGGGCTCCGCCGAACGCGCAGACCAGAATCACAGGCCAGTCGTAACCTATTCCAAGACCTGCGGCTGCGTTTGCAAGGTATAAGATGAATAGTCCTATCAGTGAATTGGCTACAAATGTCCTGATCGATCTTAAAACAAGAATCAATCCGGTCAGTATCGCGATCAACAGCAAAAGCATGCCGATCTCTATCATCTTCAGCAATCCCCTATGGGCATACCACAAGATGATTAAAAAATTTATGCATAATTTGGTAGGACCTGTCCGAATAAGGATTAAGCGCTTCTGGCATGCAGAAGCGGTAAAGTTCCAAATTTCTTGCCTCAGCGCTTATCCGGAAGGTCCATTTGGTATGCCTCAACAGAGCACGCTTAAATGCTGTGTTGAATAATCCGAGGCAATGCAGTCGCTAGACACCGATTAGTACCAAAATTTCGATTCGTATGAATTGACCCTCTGCCGCTGCATTTCTGAATAGTATTCAACACAGCACGCTTAAGCAAATCTATAAATGTCCTCAACTACAACGGTTTCATGACCGGAGATGGGGGTTAGAAGCCGCTGGCTTCTCCCTATGAGCCCCGTTCTTCAGGACGGAAAGCAAGTCCCATCGACCATATAATTAACCGGCTCAGGAAACAACCAGAGGGTGTGGTGCATGTAAAAAGTCTTGGGGGCAGGCAAAAGCTTGGTGTACCTGTATTGGCATTTTGCAAATATAAATCTAAAAAACATCCTGCAAGCCGGTAGAGCTGTAGACGGTGCAACCACCTATTGGATCTCGAAAGAGACCCCCGAGGAGTGAGATCATATGATAGAGGTGGGGGTAGCGAAGACTTCGGTCTTCAGGCCGGAGAGTATGTAACTTTGTTAGCGAATCGCAATGTGGCAGAAGCTGAAAGAGGAGGGACATTTTGGGGAGCACATCCATAACATTTCGTCGCGCCCTTTTCTTAGGATTATGTATACTCATATTTAGAACAGCAATTGTGTTTTACCTGCAGGACCAAGAAAGGCTCCGTGTAATTATAGATGATACGCTATTCCCCGTGGTAAGTGGACTTGCAGCCCTTTCGCTCATCAGGGCTGCCAGAGCCACGCTCTTGCGGGATTACAGAGTTTACATGGCATGGGCACTCTTTGCCATAGCTCAGGTCTTGCAGACCATAGGCGAGCTACTATGGAGCATCATTGAGGTTAGGTACGGGGAGATGCCATTTCCATCGATAGCCGACGGCCCCTATCTTGCATACTACCCGCTTTTTCTTATAGGCATTCTCATTCTCCCATCCGACCATCCGACCGGGCTCGATCGTTTGAAATCCTTTCTGGACACAAGTATTGTGACGATATTCGCGATAATCATATTCTGGAGCATGCTTATAGCACCAACGATCGCAACTCTTGAGGAGACCGATCCGCTTACAAGCGCGATCTCAATCGCTTATCCGGTCGCGGATCTCGTGCTCGCATTTGCCCTCATAGCACTACTATTCCGCAGGGTCGAGCATATCGCACATGGCCCTGTTCTGCTTCTTGCTATCGGCGCGGTTTCTTTGATCTTGGCGGACTCGATTTTCATGATCGAGGCTTTAAGAGA
>CAZMZV010000089.1:0-3146 GCA_964570975.1 uncultured Methanotrichaceae archaeon
TATCCGGAGGCCCTGAAGAATGCCTCCCTTGCGCTGATCTTATGGCCATTGGCGAGAAACTCCTCGCCTGTTCTCTCCAGCCGCGAGGCGGTTTTGTTCCATTCGCTGTACCAGCTCTCGATGTCTCCGTCTTTTATGCGGAATGCGGTGTCCAGACATTCATTTATATCCGCCCCGCCGGTTGCTGTATATCCGATAGTGCGGATGAACTGGAAGTTGAACTCCGGATCCTCGAAAACCGCTCTCGACGCGTTACTCTCGTTCAATTCATCTCCTCCAGCGACGACGAAAAGCGCTATCATGAGAACCAGCAACATTCCCACGAAAGGCACGAATTTTTTGGAGAACGATTCGGTCATCATCGCTTCCTCTCGAAATCAATCATCACAAGGTGATCTCTTTACTTTTAATATACTTTTGGTGAATTTTGAGGTGTGGGAGGATGGCACAAGCAATATGCCTCCTGCGAACACTTCAGCTCTATCACGAGCAGCCGCCGCTTTATATCAACCCCCTGGCTATAGCCCCCGATGCCATTTGCGGACACGACACGGTGGCAGGGAATCATGATGGGAAATGGGTTCTTGTTCAGAGCCATTCCCACAGCCCTTGCGGCACCTCTTCTTCCAACAATCCTCGCTATCTCTCCGTATGTTGCGGTCGAGCCACGCGGAATCTCAAGAACCGCTTTGTAAACAGCTCTCTGGAAATCCGTAAATCCACTCGTATCGAGATTCAGAGCCGGACGCGGCCCTCCCATGATGTGATCGATTATGAGCTTCGCGAGATGTGATGTTGGATAAAGGGTGGGTTTTCTGCGTAGGCATATGCGTTTTATCAGCCATCCCGATCTAACAATGAGAATGTGCATATCGAGTGGCTCCAGATAAGCACCTTCAATAGAGCTGTCCGTTTTCATCGCATTGATCTCGTTTGAGATGCTCATGGAGAAATCATTTAATGGCGTTTGAGCAGTGGGCCCGACGCGATTCGAACGCGTGATCCCCGCCGTGTGAAGGCGATGTCATAACCACCTAGACCACGGGCCCTCAAAGAGATGAGATTGGATCAATTATTAGTATCTTGCCCTCGATTGTTTGGACATGTCCGAATAAGAGCACTGTTTCAAAAGGTAAAATGAAAGGTCGCTCACGGATGTTGGGAGGTGAGCCATATGGTTGAATCTGATCTTGAGGGTTATGGGGATATGAGAAAGCTGTGGCCTGATAAGTTTGTATCACTCGAAAGGGCGTTCAGCAACATCCACGCGGGCGACAGGATTTTCATAGGCACAGGGTGTGGGGAGCCACAGTTTTTGGTCCAGGCGCTTGCCGATTACGTAAAGGAGCATCCCAAAGCGTTCTTCGACACCGAGATACTTCATGTCTGGACCCTGGGGGCCGCTCCCTACACGGACATAAAGTTCAAAGAGAACTTCAGGCTCAACACCTTCTTCATCGGAAGAAGCACAAGAGATGCCGTAAACAAAGAGCTCGCAGATTACACACCAATATTCTTCTCGGCTATACCAGATCTCATATACAGAGGTCGTATACCCATAGATGTCGCGCTCATACAAACAACTCCACCAGATAGACATGGGTATCTCAATCTGGGCATAAGCGTAGATATAGTTAAGGCGGCTGTCGAAAAGGCCTCGGTTGTGATAGCGCAGATCAACTCGAACATGCCCCGGGTCCAGGGGGATGGTTTCATACACATGGACGATGTGAGCTTCGCCATACCTCACGATGAGCCGCTTCTGGAATATGTTGAGAGCGTGCCGACCGAGCTTGCGCAGCAGATCGGAAGATATGTCGCGAGATTGGTCGAGGACGGCTCCACGATAGAGGCCGGCTATGGAATGATACCCAACGCGGTGCTTGCGAACCTCAAGCACAAGAAGCATCTCGGTGTTCATACAGCGCTTCTCACAGACGGCTTCATAGAGCTCATGAAGGAGGGAGCCATAGACAATTCGATGAAGAGCATCGATCGATATAAGACCGTTGCGTCGTTCTGTATGGGGACGAGAAAGTCATACGAGTACATACATGATAACCCTGCTATTGAGTTCAAGACTATTGATTATACAAATAACCCTTTAATTATAGCTAAGAACAGAAACATGGTCTCCATCAACAGCGCGATGGAGGTTGATCTCACCGGCCAGGCGACCGCCGAATCCCTCGGGACTTTCTTCCACAGTGGCATAGGGGGGCAGGCAGACTTCATGCGCGGTGCCGTTCTCTCCCCGGGCGGGAAAGCGATTCTAGCGCTTCCATCCACAGCTGAGAACGGGCGTATATCAAGAATCGTTCCGATGCTCAGGGAGGGGGCAGGTGTCACGCTGACCAGAGGCGATCTTCACTATGTTGTCACCGAGTATGGTATAGCATACCTGCACGGCAAGAATGTCAGGGAGAGGGCCATGGATCTCATAGCCCTTGCGCATCCCAAGTTCCGGCCTTGGCTTCTCGAGGAGGCAAAGAGACTATCCCTGATATATGCGGATCAGAAGTTCATCCCAGGCGAGAAGGGGGAGTACCCTGAGCATCTGGAGGTTTACAGGACGACAAAGACCGGCATAAACATCCTGTTAAGACCGGTCAGGATAACAGACGAGCCACTCCTGAAGGATTTCTTCTACTCTCTATCAGATGAGACGATGTACCAGAGGTTCGCATCGGCTAGAAAGACCATGACTCACAGGGATCTCCAGGAATTCGTTGTGATCGATTACACCAAGGAGATGGTCATCCTGGCGGTTATAGAGGGGGAGAGGGAGGAGGTTATCGGGCTAGGGCAGTACAGCATCGACGAGGGATCGCATACTGCGGAGGTGGCCATTGTTGTAAGGGATGACTACCAGCGAAAGGGTGTGGGCATGGAGATCCTCTCATACCTCGTCTATCTGGCAAGAAAGCAGGGGCTGTTCTACCTGACTGCAGAGGTCCTCGTCGAAAACCAGGCTGTCCTGAGGATGTTCGAGCGATTGAATCTACATACAGAGAGAAGACTGGAGGGCGGTGTGTATACGGTGAGGATATACATATCATGAGTCGCGGAATCTGCTGTGTTGAATAATGTTCGGAAATCCAGTAGCAGAGTGCCAACATATGGTAAAATTTCGACATGAGCCGATA
>CAZMZV010000090.1:0-3100 GCA_964570975.1 uncultured Methanotrichaceae archaeon
CGTCACAATTCCTAGCGATTTTATAGACGTATAGATATTTCGCATTGGGATTGTCGGGGAGGTATTCCTCAGCAGTCCTATCGAAATCCACATCTGTGACCATTACTACGCCATTCCACGCATCCGCACCATATAGAGCGAAGTTCGAGTACGTCGCCTTCCCTGTAGCTACATGGTTAACCCCATAGACGATTATGAATTCATTGGTGTCGTTGCCCAGAGTAATTGCAGGGTCTCGTAAGAAATCATAGTATTGCGATGTGTCAGGGAAAGGAGGTGTTGGCGAAGATACCGTTTGGCTTGCTGACCATAGATAGCATGCATCGTTGTTAGGGCCTAATCCATTGATTCCTCTCTGGATGGCATCACTACCGATTGGGACGCCTATACTTGTTGGTAGCTCTGTGGCATTTAGTCCGCTGTATTTGTCAAGAATTGCGATCCTAAGCTCTTCCAGGTCATCCATAAGGTCAAACTCAGTCGTTCCAGTTCCACGGACTCTTATCTCTGGATAACCATACGGCTCTAGTTCCGTAGATTCATTCGGAGTTATGCGGAAAACGATTCCGGGTTTGGTATCGATGTAATCGTTGCCAGCTTGCTCATCTGCGAATAGAGATGGACGGATATAAACGGCAAATGTATCGGAGTTGTTCTCCACGCCCATGTTCAACATAGCTGAGGGAAGCACTTGGGTGTTAATTATGCCATCTGAGAATCCGGCAGATTGGGCAGCCGCACGGATGCGTTGATCAATACCTTTATCGGCTGTAGTAACCACTATCGTGGTTTGATTGAATGGATTTCCTGCCGCACCATTTGGCGTTCCTTCAGTTTTGAATACTGTCACTGGCGGTCTAAATCTGTCCAATTACGGCGGAATAAAACTGTCCACCTGCTAATCCCTGAGCTGAAACTCAGGGGTTGTGCCGATGCTGGACATGGAGGAGTTCCTCGTGTTGCGAGATTTATTCAACCAGGGATTGAGCATAAGTGAGATCGCGAGAAAGACATGTCATAGCCGGGTGACGGTCCGTAAGTACATACATTCTCAAATTCCTCCGACACCCGAGAAGAGATCGAAGAGGCCAGGTAAACTGGACGACTACAAGGAGTATATAGATCAAAGGCTTCAAGAATACCCCCTTACAGCAGCTCGAATTTACCGCGAGATCCAAGAACAGGGGTTCGAGGGCAGATACACGATCGTAAAGGACTATGTTAGAGAGACGAGACCGAAGGTCGGTGTCCCCGCGGTATATCGGTTCGAGACGAAGCCTGGAGTCCAGGCCCAGGTCGACTGGGCTGAATGCGGTCATATCGATATCGACGGCTCTCATAGGAAGCTATACTGTTTCACCATGGTCCTGGGCTATTCCCGGATGAGATATGCCGAGTTCACCCTTCGAATCGACGTTCATACTCTGATCGAATGCCACCTCAATGCGTTCCAGTATTTCGGTGGCCGCCCTCAGGAGATCCTCTACGACAACATGAAGCAGATCGTCCTGAAACGTGCACCCAAATCCTCAGAGTCGGACTGGAATTCGAAGTTCAAGGACTTCTTCACCCACTATGGTTTCGTACCCCGCCTCTGCCGTCCTTATCGGCCCCAGACGAAAGGTAAGATCGAGAACACTGTGGGGTTCGTGAAGAGAGATTTCTTCATGGGCGGCAAGTTCAGCTCATTCTCTGATCTCAATTCCCAGCTCCAGGGTTGGCTATCCAGGGTAAACTCGACGGTCCACGGAACAACCTACGAGATACCACGAGATCGGTTCGAGGAGGAGTTGGTTCACCTCCAGCATGTCGATCAGGCTACTCCTTACCACAACGTCAGGGAAGAGACGAGAATGGTATCGAGAGACTCTTACGTCTCGTATCTAGGCAACCGCTACTCAGTACCTCATCGGTTTGCGGGAAGGACCTCTGTTCTCCAGATATCTGATACGTCCTTTTCTGTGGTCGTCGATTCAGAGAATGTCTGCACCCACGAGATCCTTCCGGGTCGGGGTAGAGTATCGCGAAAGAAAGACCACTTCGAGGGACTACTATCCGAGATCTTGAAGCAGAACTCGACCCAAGGGGCAAGGGCGTCTTGCGTCCTCAAATTCGACGATCCAGACGTGGAACACAGATCGTTAGCCGTTTACGACGCCTTCGTTGAGGAGGATCAGCGATGAGCCATATCGAGTACGAACGGCTTCATCATAACCTCAAACGGCTGAAGCTCACGACTTTCGAATCGATCCTGGACAACTATCTTGAAGCCGCGGCAAACGAAGGCAGATCCACCATCGAGATCCTGGATTACCTGGTAGCTCAAGAGGTCCAGAGCAAAGAGTCCAGATCGCTGGCTCTCCGGATGAGGATCGCCGGTTTTCCCGTGGAGAAGAGGCTTGATCAGTTCGACTTCGGGTTTCAGCCGTCCATCGACCGAGCTGTCATCAACGAGATAGCTTCCCTCAAGTTCGTCCACAACGCCGAGAATGTCGTATTCCTTGGACCTCCTGGTGTGGGCAAGACCCATCTATCTATCGGAATGGGAATTGCTGCTGCGCAGGCCGGGTTCAGGGTACATTTTGCCAACGCTTCGGCCCTGGTCGAGGATCTTTCCAAGGCGGATGGAGAGAGGAAGCTCGAAGAGAAGATCAGGGGGCTTGCCAAGTTCCAGCTTTTGATCGTCGATGAGATGGGTTATCTACCCTTCGATGATCATGGTGCTCATTGCTTCTTTCAGCTCATATCCAGAAGGTACGAGCGAGCTTCGACGATATTCACCTCGAATAAGTCGTACGGCGAATGGGGTGACATATTCAGGGATCATGTGATTGCGGCGGCTATTCTCGATAGGATCCTTCACCATTGTACTACGGTCAACATCAAGGGGGATAGCTACAGGCTGAAGGAACGAAAACGGCAAGGATTGATCCCCAAGAGCTATTCTCTATAATTAAGAGAAGTGGTCTGGTCAAGCAGAAGCCTTATCTGTAGGTGGAAAGTTTTATTCCGCCATAATTGGACAGTTTTAGACCGGCGTTGACAGAAGAATGGAGAAAAGCTTATCGAAGTCTATTTAATCGATGGCTGGATAGAATTA
>CAZMZV010000091.1:0-3057 GCA_964570975.1 uncultured Methanotrichaceae archaeon
AATGATATCCGGAAGATCTATCCGCTTCTAAACAAATACAAGGATTTCATCTGAACATATAGACGGCAAGAAGCCGGCGTCATAAAGGAACCGCAGCAATAGAGCGCCATCGCCAAATGTGGTGTGTCAGAAGTCTCTAGCCTCACCGACCTTCAGCTCTAACAAGGATGCCGGCTGGTTCTACCGGAGATTATTGGCCCCAAAGTCAACTACTCCGCCCTGAAGGGCGGAGCTTGCAGCTGAGAATCTTGGAGGATTCTCGCCACGATAGACAGGTTGACTGCTATCCTTGCTCTGATGTTCAGAGCTGCAACATGGTCTGCTGGGCCAGAGAAGCCACAGCAGGTACAACAGAAATGGTTCCTCGTGGGACGGTTAGATCTGGAGATATGATGACAGATAGGACACTCTTGAGAAGTATAGGCAGGATCAATGTAGATTACAGGGACACCGGCTATAGCGGCCTTGTAATCTATGTATTGCCTGAGTTGATAGAATCCCCCAACTATGCTGTTTGCGTCTCTGAGCCTTTGGAACCGTTATCCTCTTCCCCATACCGGAAAGATCTTCCAACACGATAGCAGAAGAGGTGTCTTTGGCTTTCGCAACAAGCTTTTTGGAGATACAATGATTCGTGTCCCGATGGAACCTAGCCTTGCGACCAGACGGTTTCTTGAGATGGCGTTTGGCACTCTTTGTACCACATCTCTGAAGATCAGATCTGTGGTTATCGATTTTGGTTCTAACCTTCTCAATTTTTTCTCCAGGGAAATCTTCACCAGAAGAATCGACTGCAATATTCTCGATACCAAGATCGACACCGAGTACGTCCTGAGGCACAATTTTCTTTGGTTCAGGAACATCGACTACAACATAAAGATAGAAAGATCCTCTGCGAAGAATGAGATCGGCTTGGCCTCTAATCCTATCAAGCCTAGGAGCATGGTAATCACAGATCCGGACAGGAATCTTGATTCTGCCGTCGAGTGTCAGCAAAGAGACCCTATCAAGTCCTTTCCAGGACATGATTCTCTGATCATAGATAACGGCTCCATCCGGTTCAAACTCTGGCTTGATAGACTTGTCTCGCTTGTAGGCTTCAGCCGCCTTGGAGATTGCCCTAAAAGCCATTTGAGCAGAGAGACCAAATTGTTCTCTAATCTGACGATAAACAACCTTCTGCGACTCGATTTTATTGGCTGTATGAAGCTCAAAAGCCTTCTCAGCAACAAAGTTGCAGGCGGCGTTAAACTGATGCATGGTCTTAAGAGAGCCTGTTTTTGTTCAGGCGTGGTCTCAAGTTTGACCTTAAGAGTCTGCATCATAGCATAGACATATTAGATCTATGGATATAATAAGGGTCATGAGAGGAGCCGTACGGCATCCCTCCCCGCCCTAAAGGACGGGGCCTCCTGCCTGCTCGAGGTGATATTGATAGCGTTGCTTGTTGTGTCTTTCATGGGCAACAAGCCGTTATAGAGATGGGGAGTGGGGGCGCAAGGACTCCGGCCTGAAGACGGAGTCTTTGCTGCCCCTACATCCCCATCTCTATTAAACTGGATGCGGCATGGCGAGAACTATAAATGCTTCGACTTCATCGAAGCTCGGGAGGCCTCTGTTGGAGTTATAGATGATCATGAAAAGCACGAAAACAGCATCTCTCGCAGTGATATTATCCGTGTGTTTGCTGCCGGTGGCGCAGGCTGGATGCGCATGCTCAGCTGGTGGTACCTGGGATCCCTTTGCCTTTCTCAACTACGATCCGCTCCGCCATCCAGATGCTAGCTCTGAGGCCAAGAAGGTTGAAGTTTTACCTTATGAGTCCAGATCCAGCGATTTCGTGAACGGAAGAACTCTAAAGTCGATGTCATCGGTCTCCGCATCTGATACTCTCCTCGCCATCTCGCTAGATGGCGAACTTTATGCAAAGGGTTCCTTGAGGCTTGATCTAGAGTCGCTTCTATATCCCAATGGCACGCTGAGGAGCTCTGAAGAGATCGCAAGCGCTCTTTCTAGCATAGGCATATCTCAATCGGATCGCATAGTGGTTTACAGCGACGATATCAGAAAGGCAGCTTTGGGCTTCTTTGCTTTGAGATACGTGGGGCACGAGGATCTCAGCATGCTCGATGGCGATTTGGATAAATGGAGGAGATCTGGGCTTCCTGTAGATAGCTTGCCTACGGAGAGGAAGCCAAGCGAATACAAACCCAGAAAGCAGGATCTGATAGCGACATACGATTACATCAAGAGCGGTGGGGCGCAGATCGTTGACGCAAGGCCATTCCAAGATTTTGGAGTGCGTAGAATACCGAACGCGATTCATATAGATTCCGAACGGCTCATAGAGGATGATCGGATTGCAGAGAATACAACCCTGAAGGAGATCTTTTCGTCACTCCTCATAGACAGACCAGTGGTCGTGTACTCCGAAGAGCTGGATCAAGCGGCTCTTGTATGGTTTGCTCTCCAACTCATGGGTTACAATGCTACACTCTACTCCTGGAAAGACTGGATTTCGAAGAGCGAAACTTCTATCCCGCAGGGCGCGCTCGGACATGCCAGAGGAGCGAATACAGCCTCGGGAGAGAGCAGATTTAAACGATTGGGCTGATGTGCCACTGACCTCCAATATTTTGTCGTTCCAATATTTATTATATATAAATACTGTTCATCCATTCAATTTCTCGCGCAAAAACACCTCATGCCACCCACAATATAAACTACATCTTGAGATTCAGGTTCCGAATCTTCTAATTGGTATGATTTTTAGCACTTTTCGTTGTTAAAATTCGTATCTTTTTTAAAGAGATCTTGCTAATCAACGTTAATTCAGGCATCTTATTTAAATATTTTATTAATTATTTTAGATCTAGATCAAAACCTTTAAGTATAGAACTAGCGGTATTAGTAGTGGCGGGAGGTTGTAATGATACAGCCGGATCTGGGTACAGCTCTTACTGCTGTATCATCGCTCCAGAGGACGGTCTCATTGCAGCTTGCTGCTAGAAGGTAAAGGAGGATAAGGAACGTGTCTGACAAGATAGACATATATAG
>CAZMZV010000092.1:0-3057 GCA_964570975.1 uncultured Methanotrichaceae archaeon
GGAACAGAACTCATCAGATTGCTGCTCGAGGCGTGATCTTCTCATCTACACCAAACGGCTGAAAGAGCTATCAGAGCTCAAATGCTGTATGAGAAGAAGGGTTATTCAGAGAATGCGGATGTGATTGTTTAATACAAGGTCAGGTATACCTAGATCTCCAACAAGGTAAGAAGAACGTATTCGAATAAGAACGATTTGGTTATCAAGATCAAAAGCTCTGAGGCGTGAATCCCCGGCTACAATCTCTTATTCGGACTGGTCCGGTGAGAAATAGAGCCAAAGGTGAGCTTGTATATGAATCGATCTTCATCCGAAAGAGATTGCAGAAAAAATACAAACTGCTGCCAGAAATACTTAAATGAATGGTTCAGCGGAAGCGATTTTTCTGTAGAGGTTCTACTGTTTCTAGGGGGACTTTTTGGGCTAGCGCTCAGCAGGCACAACACAGCATATATTTTAATATTTTTTATTTTTTATTTTATTTTGGTTTACCGCACGTACCTAAGACAAAGCTTGAGTGGACTTGCCCTTTGCAGCATGCAATCAGCTCTGATTCTAGCGTTCAGATTCAAATATCTCACATGGGGAGATCCTTGGTTTGAATATGCTATGATATTGAGGATTATGGAAACAGGAATGCTATCTCCTGAATACTATCAGGATCAACAACCTGCTCTTCACACATTAATTGCAGCTGCATCCACATACATGCATTTGGAAGCGATGCCTCTTCAGAAATTCTTAATACCCAGCTTAAGCGCTGCTGGGGTGCTATCTTTGTATCTCATATCAAAGGACTTCGTTGAAAGAGATATCGCAATAGCATCTTGTCTGCTTCTCTCAGTTGGCACTGCGTATGTCCATTGGATCTCTCAGGCTGTAACTGAATCTCTTGGCATACCGCTTGCCCTGATAGCACTTTATCTCTCTTATAGAGCCATCAGCGATAATCGCTACCTACCGGCTGCTGCAATAGTGATAATCAGTCTTGCATTAACCCACCATTTAACAGCCGTTATATTCATAGTCTGGCTAAACTCCTTCCTATTTGCATACTTGCTTTTTATCTCAGAAAACAGCAAAGACGCACTCAGAGCGCTAGCTCTATCCATTTTTGCCTTAGCAATACCGCTCACCTGGTGGAGCATGAGGTTGCCAAATATTTATAGGTTGGTTATAAATACAATAGATAAACTCGTTCCCGCCGGAGATCCGGTTATTGCGATTGTATTTGTTCTTATCTCAGTCTACGCAATCTTCGGCATTTTAAACAATCATTTAATTCGTCTAAGGTCGTTCCTAAAGCGATTTCAGAATTCATCCAAGTTTATCTACTACGGATTGGTAGTTGGCGGCACGATCGCAGCTGCGATAGCCATGAACTTTTTTATAGGCAGATCATTCTTCGTTCTGAAATATCCTTTGCATTTCTATGCAAATGGCTTGTTGATGCTAATCCTCTTTTTTATCGGCTTGCGTGGCTTTATAAACATAAAGAGATCGCCTTTCCTGGCATGGGCTGGAGGTATAGGCTTATTATTTTTAGGTAGTATACTCAAATTATATTATTTCGAAGATCCACTTAGGTTCATAGAATTTCTGTATCCGCCTCTAGCGGTGATCGGAGCTTATGGCTATGGATCTTTGGTCAGGAAAACAGATCCAAAAACCAGCTCCGCAGGATTAGCTCTCATATGTGTTTTTAGTCTCTTAGTCTCATTTCCACCAAGTGTTTTCTTGGGGAGCGAGTTCTCGCAATCAGACATAATACACGATGATAGATCGTATGTAATATACCATCCAGAATCCGAGATGATGGCGCTCACATACCTGAAAGAGAACGGAGCGATAGGCAAACTGCATACCGATAGATACATGGGATATGCCTCTCTGCAGCTCACCAACCTCACCTCAGATCTATTGATAGATCTTTTAGAGGGAAAAAGCAGCTCAGGTCGTGAGAAGCTTGATCCAGACACATTCTCAGGAGGCAACGACTTTGTTCTTATCAGACAGAGGATGATGAGATACGCAGAGTTTGGTGAATGGCTTCTCAAGGAAAAGAATCCTTTAAAGCAAGAAGAAATTGGAAAACTAGAGGATAAGACCTCGCGAATATATGATAATGGGGAGGCTTGGATTTACAAGGGATGAGAGATCAGAAGAGGCTGCGCTGATGAAAAATGGAATTCCAAAAGATGCGATTCTGGTAGGTATACTCATACTCGTTGGATTTTGTGGTATTTATCTAAAAATCCCACTTCTAGCCGCGCCGCTCATACTCTTGCTTCCTGGATATGAGTTATCGATAGTTTTATTCCCGTGTAAAGATGAACTTGATACGATTGAACGCCTGATACTGAGTCTGGGATTGAACGTATCTATTATCTGCATGCTCGCACACATTGTTAACAGCTTGGGGATAGATCTCTGGTATACCTCCTATGCCATCTCGATTGTTTGTGCTACTGCAATCTTCACGACCCTCTCTGTTTTAAGAAGAAGGCACAAACAGAACGCCTATAAGCTACAACTTCCAAAACATAAAGTCTCAGCCGCTTTTATGATTCTTGTTTTTCTTTTAATCGGAGCAATAGGCGTTGTTCTAGATTTAGAACTCGATAAACCTGTGGAGTTCTATCTTACAGATCAAAATGGCAGTTTGAACCTCTCTCCAGAGGCAGGAACTGTGAATTTCTTTGTGGTTGTGGCAAATCACCAAGGAAGAGCCAATTACACAGTAAGTATCGATGGCGATGGTTATCCTCTAAAGAGATACAACTTCGTGCTAGAAGGCGAGTCTATTTGGAAGAAGCCTTTAACCTATGACGAAATGAATAACACATCGAGGCTAGATTTCACGTTATACCTAAATAACAAAACCATCCGGCGGCTGCATCTCCTCCTGAGGTCTCAAGCGTAGGATGTCGAGTATCAAAAGCCATCTTGATATAACATGAAGGTACAGGCTCCAGTCTTCAGACCCGATAGGAAGCCACAACGATGATCCCTAAAAGAGCTGTAAGGCTTGCGCTCGGCCTGCTGCTGATCGCAATT
>CAZMZV010000093.1:0-2756 GCA_964570975.1 uncultured Methanotrichaceae archaeon
TGTTTTCCAGGAGTTCCAGGCGGAGAGGTTTCTTTCCGTGCTGAAGGCGATCCCCTCAGGCGGGTTGAGCGGTTTCAACACGCTTCTGGGGCTTCCATTCACGGGCATAGCTGGACTCACGCCGGACGGCTTCCAGGGCTTCAGCGGCAGTTTGACACACCTCTTTGAGCCCACTGGCTGGGCCGAACCTCTCGGAGGAAAGATATTCTGGCTGGCGAACCTCTTGCTCTGGATAGGATGGATAAATATGTACGCGGGTCTCTTCAACTGCCTGCCAACGGTTCCTCTCGATGGAGGCCATATAATTCGAGATCTCATCAGAATGTCTCTGGATAGGGTCATGAGCGAGAACAGCGCTGAGAGGCTCACCAGAAGCATCGTGGCCGCTCTCTCCTGGCTTGTTATATCCTCTCTCATATTCACGGTTCTCGGCCCTTATCTTGCACATGGCAACCTTCTTTGAGCTGCAGCAGCCTGGCCACCGCGAATGCCGGGAAGACGATTGATATCTTGTGGTCGTAGATGGCGGAGAGGCGGATGCACTCCAAGCCGGCGTGCTTGCAGGCCTCCTCCACGACAAACTCGCCGATCCCTGCTGCGACCACTCTTTTAATCCCGTGCCTCTGGGAGATCCTGGATATGCCATCCGCTATGATCGAGATCTGATGAGCTTTAGCTTGTCTCGCTATTGACATCGCTCCCTTCTCGCCTATCTCATCGAGATCCGAGCATACTGTTCTGGCGAGGCGTCTGAGCGCGCCTTCCTGAATTTTGGGTCCGTTGTCCGGAGTCTCACATGAGTAATCTCCTTCCTCGATATCGCCTAAGGCGAGGTACACATCTGCGGTTATTGAGAATAGCTCGGATGAAAGTCTTGCGACGCCTCCTGCGATCTTCACAGAGGGTAGAAGAGCTGCGAGGTTCGTTCTGAGAAGTCCCGTGTAGATAAGCTCCCCGCGTATCAATCTCTGGAGATCTGTATGGGCCGCAAGAGGGCGGTCCTTTATCGGTATGATATCCGTCGTGGTGGAGCCCATATCGACGAAGATGCATTCCCCAAAATCCCTTGCGATCAGAGTTGCTGATGCGGACCAGTTGGCGGCCGCGAGATCCAAGGCTGTCTCTTGAGATACAGAGCTGCAGAAGCCGTTCAGCCCCCAGAAGTAGACGTCGCAACCGAAGACTCTTTTAGCAGAGGATGTTATGGAGAGAACCCCCTCCCTCTTGCTCTGAAAGCAATCGGCCAGCTCGCCGGTCATAACCACCCCAACAGCTTCCGGCTCTAAATCCCTCAGCTCCAGAAGATACTCATCTAGAGGGCTTCTCTTCCACAGTGGAAGGTATCTGATATCCACAAACCTTCCATCCGAGCTCGCGACCTTTGTATTCGCGCCGCCTATATCTATTCCCAGGATCATCCCATCTGGAGGATGGCCTCTACCATAAAAGCTTTAGGTATGAAGCCCATGAAGTCTCCGGAGATTCATCATGGCTGCTAAGGAGATGTATCCTGAGCCCACCTTTCTCGAGTGCGGATTCGCCGATCTGGATTACAAGGTAGTCCAGCGGGAGCTCTGCTGTCTTTGCGGCACATGTATAGCCCTCTGTCCCAGAATCGGGCAGCAAAACCGAAAGCCCACACTTATGGAATACGATCCCCTCTGCGGTTTGTGTTACGCATACTGCCCAAGAAGCTTCTTCGACATGCCTCTGTTTGAGAAGAAGCTCTTCGGGAGATCTAGAAATGCAGATGATGTTCTGGGGATATACCGCAGCGCGATGGCTGCAAGGGCGAAGGCGCGGGAGACGCCGGCCTATGGAAAAGCCCAGGACGGAGGGGTTGTAACAGCTCTACTGATACACGCCCTCGAGAGCGGTGTGATCGATTGCGCCGTGGTAACGGACAGAAATGCCAGGTGGCAGACGATTCCAAAGGTCGCGACCACGCCGGAGGAGATAATCGCGGCAGCGGGCACTAAATATACCATAACCCCGAGCATTATCGGAGTGGAGATGGCCATAGAGAAGGGCTTTAACAAGATCGGCTTTACCGGAACTCCATGCCAGATTCAGGCCCTACGCAAGGCCCAGCTGCTCGAGGAGCCATATCAGTTCGGCCAGGAGAAGATCGCTCTTTTGATAGGCCTCTTCTGCATGGAGAACTTCGATTATCAGAGGCTGATGACGGGTCTCGTCAAGAGCAAGATGGGTCTCGAGCCCACAGATATAGAGAGGTTCGAGATTCAGAGGGGCATGTTCAGGGTTATATCGAAGGGTGGCGTTAAAGAGGTGCCCCTCCAGGAGACGGATGAGTTCACCTGGAGCGGCTGCGGACCGTGCTTCGATTTCACAGCAGAGCTTGCGGATATCTCCGTGGGCAGCGTCGGCTCGCCGGCCAGCTGGTCCACAGTCCTCGTGAGGACCGATACCGGGGAGGGTCTATACAGAGCAGCTCTATCAGCGGGCGTCATAGAGGAGCGACCGATCACAGATAAGGGCATGGAACTCATGCGAAGGCTGGCGTCCAACAAGATCGCGCGGTTTGAGAGCCATGCAGCTAAGAGCGGGATAGATGTAAAGAGGATCTGAAAGGCATATGCTATCCATAGGGCTGGCTGGAAAGCCAAATGCTGGGAAATCGACCTTCTTCAAGGCCGCCACGCTGGCGGATGTTGAGATAGCCAACTATCCCTTCACGACAATCGACGCCAATCACGGCGTCTCATACGTGCGTGTCAGATGCCCGTGCAGGGAGC
>CAZMZV010000094.1:0-2756 GCA_964570975.1 uncultured Methanotrichaceae archaeon
TGTTTTCCAGGAGTTCCAGGCGGAGAGGTTTCTTTCCGTGCTGAAGGCGATCCCCACAGGCGGGTTGAGCGGTTTCAACACGCTTCTGGGGCTTCCATTCACGGGGATAGCTGGACTCACGCCGGACGGCTTCCAGGGCTTCAGCGGCAGTCTGACACACCTCTTTGAGCCCACTGGCTGGGCCGAACCTCTCGGAGGGAAGATATTCTGGCTCGCGAACCTCCTGCTCTGGATCGGCTGGATAAATATGTATGCGGGTCTCTTCAACTGCCTGCCGACGGTTCCTCTCGATGGGGGCCATATAATTCGAGATCTCATCAGGATGTCTCTGGATAGGGTGATGAGCGAGAACAGCGCTGAGAGACTCACCAGAAGCATCGTGGCCGCTCTCTCCTGGCTTGTTATAACCTCTCTCATATTCACGGTTCTCGGCCCGTATCTTGCACATGGCAACCTTCTTTGAGCTGCAGCAGCCTGGCCACCGCGAATGCCGGGAAGACGATTGATATCTTGTGGTCGTAGATGGCGGAGAGGCGGATGCACTCCAAGCCGGCGTGCTTGCAGGCCTCCTCCACGACAAACTCGCCGATCCCTGCTGCGACCACTCTTTTAATCCCGTGCCTCTGGGAGATCCTGGATATGCCATCCGCTATGATCGAGATCTGATGAGCTTTAGCTTGTCTCGCTATTGACATCGCTCCCTTCTCGCCTATCTCATCGAGATCCGAGCATACTGTTCTGGCGAGGCGTCTGAGCGCGCCTTCCTGAATTTTGGGTCCGTTGTCCGGAGTCTCACATGAGTAATCTCCTTCCTCGATATCGCCTAAGGCGAGGTACACATCTGCGGTTATTGAGAATAGCTCGGATGAAAGTCTTGCGACGCCTCCTGCGATCTTCACAGAGGGTAGAAGAGCTGCGAGGTTCGTTCTGAGAAGTCCCGTGTAGATAAGCTCCCCGCGTATCAATCTCTGGAGATCTGTATGGGCCGCAAGAGGGCGGTCCTTTATCGGTATGATATCCGTCGTGGTGGAGCCCATATCGACGAAGATGCATTCCCCAAAATCCCTTGCGATCAGAGTTGCTGATGCGGACCAGTTGGCGGCCGCGAGATCCAAGGCTGTCTCTTGAGATACAGAGCTGCAGAAGCCGTTCAGCCCCCAGAAGTAGACGTCGCAACCGAAGACTCTTTTAGCAGAGGATGTTATGGAGAGAACCCCCTCCCTCTTGCTCTGAAAGCAATCGGCCAGCTCGCCGGTCATAACCACCCCAACAGCTTCCGGCTCTAAATCCCTCAGCTCCAGAAGATACTCATCTAGAGGGCTTCTCTTCCACAGTGGAAGGTATCTGATATCCACAAACCTTCCATCCGAGCTCGCGACCTTTGTATTCGCGCCGCCTATATCTATTCCCAGGATCATCCCATCTGGAGGATGGCCTCTACCATAAAAGCTTTAGGTATGAAGCCCATGAAGTCTCCGGAGATTCATCATGGCTGCTAAGGAGATGTATCCTGAGCCCACCTTTCTCGAGTGCGGATTCGCCGATCTGGATTACAAGGTAGTCCAGCGGGAGCTCTGCTGTCTTTGCGGCACATGTATAGCCCTCTGTCCCAGAATCGGGCAGCAAAACCGAAAGCCCACACTTATGGAATACGATCCCCTCTGCGGTTTGTGTTACGCATACTGCCCAAGAAGCTTCTTCGACATGCCTCTGTTTGAGAAGAAGCTCTTCGGGAGATCTAGAAATGCAGATGATGTTCTGGGGATATACCGCAGCGCGATGGCTGCAAGGGCGAAGGCGCGGGAGACGCCGGCCTATGGAAAAGCCCAGGACGGAGGGGTTGTAACAGCTCTACTGATACACGCCCTCGAGAGCGGTGTGATCGATTGCGCCGTGGTAACGGACAGAAATGCCAGGTGGCAGACGATTCCAAAGGTCGCGACCACGCCGGAGGAGATAATCGCGGCAGCGGGCACTAAATATACCATAACCCCGAGCATTATCGGAGTGGAGATGGCCATAGAGAAGGGCTTTAACAAGATCGGCTTTACCGGAACTCCATGCCAGATTCAGGCCCTACGCAAGGCCCAGCTGCTCGAGGAGCCATATCAGTTCGGCCAGGAGAAGATCGCTCTTTTGATAGGCCTCTTCTGCATGGAGAACTTCGATTATCAGAGGCTGATGACGGGTCTCGTCAAGAGCAAGATGGGTCTCGAGCCCACAGATATAGAGAGGTTCGAGATTCAGAGGGGCATGTTCAGGGTTATATCGAAGGGTGGCGTTAAAGAGGTGCCCCTCCAGGAGACGGATGAGTTCACCTGGAGCGGCTGCGGACCGTGCTTCGATTTCACAGCAGAGCTTGCGGATATCTCCGTGGGCAGCGTCGGCTCGCCGGCCAGCTGGTCCACAGTCCTCGTGAGGACCGATACCGGGGAGGGTCTATACAGAGCAGCTCTATCAGCGGGCGTCATAGAGGAGAGACCGCTCACAGATAAGGGCATGGAACTCATGCGAAGGCTGGCATCCAACAAGATCGCGCGGTTTGAGAGCCATGCGGCTAAGAGCGAGATAGATGTAAAGAGGATCTGAAAGGCATATGCTATCCATAGGCCTGGCTGGAAAGCCAAATGCTGGGAAATCGACATTCTTCAAGGCCGCTACGCTGGCGGATGTTGAGATAGCCAACTATCCCTTCACGACGATCGACGCCAATCACGGCGTCTCATACGTGCGTGTCAGATGCCCGTGCAGGGAGC
>CAZMZV010000095.1:0-2620 GCA_964570975.1 uncultured Methanotrichaceae archaeon
CCGGAGCTCTTATCCGGACACGTCCAGATCTTCGGGCCTGTCCGAATAAGGATTAAGCGTTTCTGAAATGCAGAAGAGGAGAATGCCAAAATTTCTGGACTCAGCGCTTATCCGGATAGGCCCATATCTTCCATCGAAGAGCTTAAGTATAAGCAAGTTGACCAATAGCGAGGCCCGCCTTAACTCAGCCTGGTAGAGTGCGCGGCTGTAGTATGTATCGCACCTTTATGGTGCTACGCGCAGTCACCGCGATGTCCCCGGTTCGAATCTGGGAGGCGGGACTTGAGAATTGTCCGGATGGTGTAGAGGCCTATCATGAAGCCCTGTCGAGGCTTCGACCCGGGTTCGAATCCCGGTCCGGGCGCTGCATAATGCTGGGCGTGGGCTGCCCAGCAATCGGTTTTTAGTTAGCGCTCATGTGTTGAACAATGTTCAGAAATCCAATATCCGATGTCCAATTGGACGTGTCCGAATAAGGATTAAGTGTTTCTGACATGCAGAAGCGGTAAAGGTCCAAACTTCTGACCTCAGCACTTCTCCGGACAGGTCCGGCCAATTAATAGAAATTTTTATGCGAATCGATATATTAAGACCGCATTGCCTCGAATTATTCAACACGGCCGGTCTCTACAAGATATTTATAGCTCCAAAACCTATTAAATGCCCTATGTTAGAGAACATTCGTATCTCCAAGGGCGTCGCAGGGACCGGGTTGGTTTTGATTTTTATATGCCTGGTCATCGCACCGGCCTGTGCCTTGGTCGTGCCTGATGTCGTATTGCTCGAGTCTAAGAACATCTCCATCAACCTTAGCGATGATTACCAGCTGCAGGGCAATATCAGCAGCGTTGGAATGGTCATGGAAACCTTTTCCCTCAACAGCACCATGGATCCTTCAGGGAAGAACGCATCCATAACAATCCTAAGCATGTTCTCCACGGAGAACGACAGCCAGCAATTTGAGCCCGGCGCGCTGTCCAGGTTCCTGGCAGTCGTGATGATCGGGGCACTGGAGCTCAGTGGAGGCAAACAGGTGGGATCCGTGCAGGTACAGAATTCGCTCGGCGAAAACGTGACCGTTACCAGCTTCGAGATGCCTGCAATAAAGGGAGAGACCCCCGCTGTGAGCCACTTAGCCTTCTGGAACATAGATCCGTTGAACGTGGTCATATTGTCCTCTGACCTGGACCTGAATACCACCTTGCAAATAGTGCAGAGCATGGAGGTCCTCCCCTGAACCCTTTTTAGCGATTAGAACCTCTGCTACCCCCATCTTCATTTAGTTATGCGCCATAATATAATCTACCATGTGTATGAAGTTTTGCCGAGTGCAGAAGTCCTGTAATGGTTACTATCTTCATTTACTTCCTCAGAATGCTTTGCGATTATTTTTGTTATCAGCCGGATCTTGTCCCAGCCCGTTCCTCCAGACCGAAGGGGATGGTCCAGCACAAAGTCGATGAATTCGAAGAGGACCTGTGCATTTGGAGCGTAGAATTCACGGGCAAAGTGCATCGCATCAGCGATATTTTCAAAACATCGAACTTCCATCTCCTTGCCAGATTCATATTTCAATGAACCTATGCTGCTATCCGCCACGAAGCTTGAGAAGCCACATGAAGCCTTCACAGGCTGAAGGGCGTCGATGTTTACCGGCACACCACCATAGCACTCGTATACATAGCGAATAATCTCCCTGCGAGTAAGAGCACACTCAGCCTTCGCTTGCTCCACGATCCCCTCATCCAGACATTCTGGCTGGGGGACAATTGATGCATCTATGACAAATGAATGCTCGTCGGTCCCGCCCAGGTCAACTGCCTCCAAGACGAGGCCGAGCATCACCGGTTTTCCCTGACCGAAGTCGCAATGCCATCGCTCGCTCTCCACATACAGAAGGCTATCGCTGAGATCTGTAATATTCAACATCAGCTCAGTAGTAATATTATTATCTCATAAGTCTTTCCAATTATCCGATGAAAATCCTGGCTTTGATTGGCAGCCCGAGAAAACAGGGCAATACAGATATTCTCGTGAATGAGATATGCAGGGCCTCAAAGACAAAAGGGCATGCAGTGGAGGTGATCCGCCTCTACGACTACGAGATCCTCCCCTGCATCGACTGCCGCCACTGCAAACAAATCGATGCTGACTACACCTGCTCTCTGATGGATGGAATGCAAGTGATCTACCCGAAGATGGAGGATGCGGACCTGATCATCTTCGGGACGCCCGTCTACTGGTACGGTCCTACAGCAAAGATGAAGCTGCTGATCGATCGACTGCGACCCTTCATTGCAAGCAAGAGATTGAAAGGTAAGAAAGGGATAGTAGTAATACCATCCGAAGAAGGAGTGGATTGTTGCGGGCCAATGATGGAGATGTTTCGCAGATCCTTTGATTATCTGGGCATGAATATGGTGGGAAGCATACTGGCGAGAGCCTATGAGCGAGGGGAAATAGAAAAGAACCCTAAGGAGATAAGGAGGGCATATGAGCTTGGTTTATATATATCTTAGATTATTTTGTTTGGAAATGTCATAGATGCATATTCTTCTCAAAACACCTCGCTGCAAAGATCACTGCCATAGCTAGTGCCGTCCAGGAAATCTCGAATAGA
>CAZMZV010000096.1:0-2619 GCA_964570975.1 uncultured Methanotrichaceae archaeon
ATCGACGCCAATCACGGCGTCTCATACGTGCGTGTCAGATGCCCGTGCAGGGAGCTCGGCGTGGAGAGCGAATGCAAGAGATGCCGTAATGGCGTTAGATTCATTCCGGTTGAGCTCATCGATGTCGCGGGACTTGTGCCGGACGCGCATCTCGGCCGCGGTCTTGGCAACGAGTTTCTCGATAGCCTGCGCCTGGCCGAGGCTGTTATACATGTGTTAGATGCAGCCGGCTCAACGGATGCCGAGGGGAATCCCGTTGGTGTAGGGAACTACGATCCCCTGAGGGATGTGGAGTTTCTCAAACACGAGATCAGCATGTGGCTTTTCGGCATACTCGAGAGGAACTGGTCCAAACTGATGCGCCAGTACACCTCGGAGAAGGCGAAGCCTGAGGTCATAATATTCGAGCAGCTCGGCGGAGCTGGTGTATCCGAAAAAGATGTCAGATGGGCCCTCTCAAAAATGGAATCGGACCCGGCCAGTTGGCAGAAGGAGGATCTCAAGAGGTTTGCGGATTTTCTGAGACAATCGAGCAAGCCCATGATAATAGCTGCCAACAAGATCGATATCGCGCCCAAGGAGAACATCAGGAGGCTTGTGGAGCTGAAGGAGATCGTGGTGCCGGTAAGCGGAGCCGCAGAGATCGCTCTGAGAATGGCGGATAAAGCTGGCGTGATAAAATACATACCTGGCGACCCGGACTTCGAGGTTGTTGGAGAGCTAAACAAAGCGCAGAAAGCTGGTCTGGAGAAGATACGTGCTCTCCTCAGAGAATATGGATCTACTGGAGTGCAGGAGTGCATAAATCGCGCGGTCTTCGATCTTCTCGATTACATCGCAGTCTACCCCGTCGAGGACGAGAACAAGTTCACGGACAGAAATGGCGTGGTGCTTCCGGATGCCTATCTTATGAAGAGAGGCTCCACGGCACGTGATCTCGCATACAGGGTGCATACAGATCTGGGTGAGGGCTTCCTCTTCGCAATAGATGCCAAGAAGAAGCTTCGGATCGGGGAGAAGCACGAGCTAAAGGATGGAGATGTGATAAAGATAATCTCGACCAAATAGGCAGTTCCTGGCATAACAAAATGCTTTAGAGCTTCGCGATATGGCTAAAGGTGCTATGTTGAATAATTCGAGGTAATGTGGTCGTTAGATATCTGTTCTTATCAAAATTTTGATTCGTATGAATTGGCCTCATGCTATTGGATCTCTAAATGTTATTCAACACAGCAGCTAAAGGTTGTTTTATCGCTGGCCGTAAGGTTTTCGTAGAGGTTTTAGGGCCTATTGTTGTTGAATATCATCTGAATTGATACGAAAATGCCTCCGAACCACGAACCATTTTTCATTTCCATGTGTGACCTTTGGTCATGAAGGTTTTTGATAGCGAGCCGATTTATCCTCTTCAGGGATTTCCGAGAGGCTCATCGACAGAGATAAATCACGTGAAGATCACAATGAGTCACAAAGAGTGTTTTGTAGATTAGATCGTAGATCCTCGCAGAGGTAGATAGCGTGGAGATCGTTCTGGGGATAAGTGGCGCATCAGGAGTCGTGTATGGTATAAGGTTGTTGGAGGTTCTAAGGGAGCGCTGCTTCGTAAATCTTATAGTAACCGATGCCGCGAGAAAAATCTTGAAGATAGAGAGCGATAGATCATACGAAGAGATCTCTCAACTTGCAGACCGCGTATTCGGACAGGATGAGTTCACAGCTCCAATAGCCAGCGGCTCATACCTCTTCGATGCGATGGTTGTAGCGCCATGCAGCATGAGAACAATGGCCGCGATAGCATGCGGGATATCAGATACTCTGATAGCAAGGGTGGCAGATGTTTGCCTGAAGCAGAAAAGACCACTTGTTCTGGTGCCCAGAGAGACACCTCTGAGTCTGATACATTTAAAGAACATGGTTTCTGTAGCAGAGGCTGGTGGTATAATACTTCCGGCCTCTCCCGCATTCTATTCCAGACCCAGCCAGGTCGACGATCTGGTAGATGTTTTGGTGGGTAGGATTCTGGACATACTCCGGATAGACAATAACATCTCTCCGAGATGGCAGGGTCTCGGTGGAAATGCTTATAATGATACGGATTAAGAACGACTATAGGTGAAGTAGATGAAGTGTCAACTCTGTGGGGTGGAGAAGGAGACGTTTCCGGTAAAGGCGAAGCAGGCAACGATATTTGGATTAAAGGACACAACTTTCTACATCTGCCAGGAATGTCTGGAGCTCAGCCATCAGGCCTATCTCGACAAGGAGTTTCTCCTAGTGAAGGGTGGAACCGGTGGGAAAGGACATTGACTCCTCAGAGGACCTGCTGCCAATCCTGAAAAGCCTCATGCTGGGGATTCAATTGTTAACAATAAACTTAAGTAGGATTCGATCTTGGAGTCGGATGTACATCTTATAACTCACCATGGGGATTGATACGTTGGCACCTTTTATAGAGATCAAGGATCTGACTGTTCGATTTGGCGAGCTTGAGGTTCTAAACAAAATAAACCTTAAGATCGAAGAGGGCGAGTCCGTGGGGATTCTGGGCAGGAGCGGCGCAGGTAAGAGTGTTCTGATGCATGTTCTCAGGGGAGTCGAGGAGTTCCCCGGCATAAGCGG
>CAZMZV010000097.1:0-2522 GCA_964570975.1 uncultured Methanotrichaceae archaeon
AAACCAGACAGACGATTACATGAGGAACTCAAAGGAATTATTCAACACAGCACCTGCACACAATTCTTCATAAATATACGGTCGCTTTTGAGAAAATCAAAAATGATTACATGCTATCGATTTTACTTAGTCCAAGTACACGCACAAAAGTTCGATCTGTATTAATTAGCTCTAAGGGGCTGGAGTTCCTAACGTCCTTCGAATCAGACGGTTTCCAAAAGGCTTAAGAAGAGCTCGACGAGATTCTCGGGCATGCCGGGAGATCGATTGGTGATATGGCCGGTCTATTTTGATTCGGGACGGAGTAGAGGAGAGGGAAGAAAGATCGCGAGCATGTATGCCGTGCGCGAGCCGAAGCTCGAGGAGATAGCCAGAATCTCGGCCGACCTTGGCCTGGATCCGGTGGTTGAGAAGGATAAATGCTATCCGAAAAGCTGGTATGATCAATCTGGCAGGATTCTTGTTCTCAAGAAGAGCAGCAAGACAAAGATTTTGAAGAGCATCGCGAAGGCCTTGAAGAAGAGGAGATCCTAAGGCTCCTGATAAGTGTCTATCTCCTCAACCATCTCCCTGCCAGCAACCACCTGATCGATGCTATGAACCGCGCCTCCGAACTCGCTAATGAGTTTCTCTACCGCCGAATAATCTATGTTATCCCCTTCTATGGTGACCTTCACGGTCTCCGTCTGCCGATCGACCTCGAAGAGGCTCATGTTTACGCCTCTTACGCCCTTGAGAGTGCTGAGCACGTTTGCCAGCTCAATGATGGTCGGCTTATGCGGCTTCAGCACATCGAGAACTATACGCCTTATCACTTACCAATTCACGCTCCATTTTTCATTACCCACGTAAATAGAAATCCTCGCGAACATCATTTATAATTTTCTCGTCGGACGTCTCCAGGAAATTACAGCTTCGTCTCTCCAAGATCATGCTCCCATCTAGAAGTCGAACAGGGGTACAGGTATTGCCGCCACTGACCTCTCCGAATAAGTTGCGCATAGGAATCAGGGACCGCCGTTTTTGATCCGGATTATCTCCATCGTCTCAGCTAGCTCTAAGGCGAGCTCTTTAAGACCGAGCTCGTCTTCCATTCTCAGGATATCATCCAGCTTTGCCATTGTCACGGGCCTCTTTGGCGCTGCGCTGCACTGCTGGCCTCCAATCGAGGCATCGTATGTGCCTATCTTCCGGGCTAGATCGATGATCTCACTCTTGTCCATTGCTATGAGCGGATGGAAGATGGGCGCTTCGATACCGACCTGCTCTGCCAAGATGTTATCAGGGGTCTGAGATGCAACCTGTCCCAGGGAGTAGCCGGTGACTATTCCCTTTGCTCTTCGACGCCTCATGACCTCAACGGATATGCGGTACATCAAGCGTCTACACAGAACGCAGGTCTCTCTTGGATATCTGGACGCTATTAGATCGATTCCCTTTGCATTCCGCACCATCACAAGGTCAAGTCTCCTGCCAGATGTCCAGCCTTGAAGTATTTTCGCTAGCTGCATGACTTGTTCTCTGGACTTGGAATACGGCTCTGCATCGAAGTGGAGGAGGTCGACAGGGGAGCCGCGCCGCATCATGAGCCAGGCTGCTACCGGCGAGTCTATACCACCGGAGAGCAGCGCGAGCATCTTCGACTGCGACCCCAGAGGCAGACCGCCAACGCCCCTCAGGATCTCTGTAAATATCAGAGCTTTGTCTCGGCGAGCCTCTATGAATATCTCCAGCTCTGGGTTTTCGAGATCCACCCTCGCGCCTGTGGCCTTTTGTACCTCAGAGCCTACCTCCACCGCGATCCTCTCGCTGGAAATATCGCCTCCAGCTCTTCTGGATCTTATGGCGAAGCTCTCAGGCGAAGAGCTAATGGCTATCCTAACCGCGATCTTCGAGATCTCGGCCAGCTCGGGTTTTACACAGTAGCAAGGGCTTACTGAGACCACACCGAAAACCCTCGCTATCAAAGAGGGGGCCCTCTCATCAGAGCTATGGACGTATATGCGCCCGCCCTCGGCCGAGATCTCAAAATCTATGCCGGCTGCGCGGAGGTCGTGGGAGATATTCGCACGAAGACGCCTCTCCCAGCTCGATCTCGTCCAGCTATCTTTGAGCGCGATCTCGCCGTATCTTACCAAAATCAGGGGTGGCCTATCTAGTGGCTGCAGCCTTCTCAGACCTCTTCATCCATCTGCGCCTAGAACCGCTGGCTGAGTACTTATGGAGTGGCCCCGGCTTCTTGTATGCCACTTCGGAGCTCGGAACCATTCTGACCTGTCCCTTTCGACCCTTTATCTTCTGCCAAACTACACTTCCTGTCTTTCCCATGATCCTCGACGTACTCATTACCTGAATTAAAAACCTTTCGCGATGCTCTTTGAAGGAGATGACCGGATGAGAATGAACTTGCTATTAATATCAGATGCAGAGCCGTGCAATTCTATCTGAAAAGCGGGAATGTTATAAGAGGAGATGTCAAAGGAATGAAGGCGTTTGAGATACCGTTAGTTATTGGGTGGCGT